>JBJTNV010000089.1:0-11774 GCA_046074205.1 Hydrogenophaga sp. | reverse complement strand
TCAAAAACTGCGGCAGCACAGCCAGCAAAAACACCGTGCCCTTGGGGTTGACGGCATTGATCATCCAGCCACGCACAATCATTTGCCGAACGGACACTTGCTTGCGCTCATGCGGCACATCCACCAAAGGTGCAGCCGGTGCGCGCCACTGCTGCACCCCCAGGTACACCAGATAAGCCACGCCGCCCCACTTGATGAAGGCAAACGCGGTGCTCGATGTCGCCACCACCGCACCCAGCCCCATGCCCACGACCACCAGCTGCGTCCAGATGCCCAGCACCAGACCAAGGGTGGTCATGTAACCGCGTTTGAAGCCGTGGTTAAGACCCGCGCTCATGGCGGCCACAGCTCCCGCGCCTGGCGAGATGCTGATCGCCCAGCACGCTGCAAAAAACGCCAACCAGGTGGAAAACGTCATGACCGATCAGCCCGGGTTGCCCAACAGTTTGGAGATGGCCGCGATGTGCGCAGCCGTAGGAATTTGCGGTGGCATGTCGTCTTCTTCAGCGGTAGCTTTTTCGTGGGCATTGATGGCGTTGACCATCGAATACTGGTCTTCCCAGACCAAGGTCTTGCCCTCGGGACACATGTCGCGCAGCGTGCCGTACCAGTAGTAGCCGTCTTTGCCGCCGAAGAGCTGGTCAATGCCGGCGGCGTCGCCGGACTTGAGACCGGCGCCGTTGAGGATGAGCTGGAGTTTGTGGTGCGAGACGGCGTAGTGCATGGACGTGGGCAGCGCGGGTGAAAAGGCTGCGCATTCTACGGAAGCCGGTCCGGACCGACGGGTACGCACAGGCAACGCCGGAGGGCATCGTCACTGACGCCCATCACCTCGATCCGCTTGGTGCGTCCCGAGGCACCGCTGTCGATGCGGATGGCCGACTTGGGCACACCACACACCGCCGACAGAAAACCGACCAGCGCCTGGTTGGCCGCACCGTCGACCGGGGGCGCCTTGAGCTGGATCTTGGGTTTGCCGTCGTGCAGGCCGACGCACTGGGTCTGCCTGGCACCGGGCTGGCAGTAGACGACGATCTTTCCCACGCCGGTTCAGAGCTCGGGGCTCAGTTCTTCTTGACGAACTCGGACTTGAGCTGCAGGGCGCCAAAGCCCTCGATCCTGCAGTCGATGTCGTGGTCGCCCTCGATCAGGCGGATGTTCTTGACCTTGGTGCCGACCTTGATGACGGCCGACGAGCCCTTGAGCTTGAGGTCCTTGACCAGGGTCACGCTGTCGCCATCGGTCAGCAGGTTGCCGAAGGCGTCCTTCCAGACCTTGGCGGCTTCGGCGGGTTCATCAGCACCGGTCTTGCTCCATTCGTGGGCGCATTCGGGGCAGATGTAGAGGTCGCCGTCTTCATAAGTGAACTCGGACTGGCATGTCGGGCAGCGGGGCAGGGTCATGGCGTTCGGCGCAAAGTGGTGTCGCGATGGGCGATCAGGATGCAGCACTGTACCCGCCCGCCCCTGCGCCCCTCACAGACCCTGCACGGCTCGCAACACCTCTTCGGCCGTGGCCGGCGCGTTCATGGCGTCGGGCTTGCCACCCGCCTGCGCCACCGCATCGCGCAGCGCCTCCCACACGCTGATGGCCAGCATGAAGGGCGGTTCACCCACGGCCTTGCTGCCATGCACGTTGTCTTCGCGGTTGGCCTCGGGCCAGAGATCGACCTTGAAGTGGGCCGGGATGTCCCCCGTGGCCGGGATCTTGTAGGTGCTGGGGGCGTGGGTCTGGAGCAAACCTTTTGCGTTCCACACGAGCTGTTCGGTGGTCAGCCAGCCCATGCCCTGAACAAACCCACCCTCGATCTGCCCGATATCGATCGCCGGGTTGATGCTGCGGCCCACGTCGTGCAGGATGTCCACCTTGAGCACACGGCTCTCGCCAGTGAGCGTGTCGATGGCGACCTCGGTCACCGCCGCGCCGTAGGCGAAGTAGTAGAACGGACGGCCCAGCATGGTGGTCTTGTCGTAGTGGATCTTGGGCGTGCGGTAGAAGCCGTCGCTCCAGAGCTGGATGCGGTTGGCATAGGCCGCGCCGACCACCGATTCCCAGCTGCGTGTGGTCTTCTCGGTGATGACCTGTCCACCTTCAAAACGCACCGCGCCTGCGCCCACGCCGTCCAGCCCGGCCACGAAGGCCGCGAGGTTCTGGCGCACCTGGCGCGCCGCGAACTGGGCGGCGCGGCCATTCAGGTCGGTGCCGCTGCTGGCGGCGGTGGCGCTGGCGTTGGGCACCTTGCTGGTGTCGGCCGCGGTGGAGAGCACGCGTTCGAAGGGCACGCCCAGCTCGTCGGCCACGATGGCCGAGACCTTGGTGTTCAGGCCCTGGCCCATCTCGGTGCCACCGTGGTTCACCTGCACGCTGCCGTCGGTGTAGACGTGCACCAGCGCACCGGCCTGGTTGAACAGCGTGGCGGTGAAGCTGATGCCGAACTTGACCGGCGTGAGCGCGATGCCGCGCTTGATGACGGGGCTGCTCGCGTTCCACTGCGCGATCTGCTCGGCGCGCTCGCGGTAGCCGCTGGTGAGGGCCAGCTGTGTCATCAGCGGTTCGAGGATGTTGTCCTCCACCGTCATCTGGTAGTGGGTGACGTTGCGGTCCTCAATGCCGTACAGGTTGGCCAGCCGCACATCCAGTGCGTCCACACCCAGGTGGCGCGCGATATCGCCCATGATGCGTTCGATGACGATCACGCCCTGCGGCCCGCCGAAGCCGCGGTAGGCGGTGTGGCTCTGCGTGTTCGTCTTGCAGCGGTAGGAGTGGATCGCGACGTCTTCGAGGAAGTAGGCGTTGTCGGTGTGGAAGACGGCGCGATCAGCCACCGGGCCTGACAGGTCCGCACTGAAGCCGCAGTTGGCCAGCATGTCCAGTTCCAGCCCGCACAGGCGGCCGCGGTCATCGAAGCCGACGCGGTAGCGGTAGGTGAACGGGTGGCGTTTGCCGGTGATCATGAAATCGTCGTCGCGGTCCAGCCGCAGCTTGACCGGCCGGCGGAGCTTGTTCGCAGCGATGGCGGCCCAGACCGCCAGATGCCCTGCCTGCGTTTCCTTGCCGCCGAAGCCGCCGCCCATGCGCCGGCATTCCACCGTGACGGCGTGATTGGCCAGGCCCAAGGCGTGCGAGACCCAGTGCTGCACCTCACCCGGGTGTTGTGTGCTGCTGTAGACCCACCACTGCTGCTGCTCCAGCGGCAGCACATAGGCGATCTGGCCTTCGAGGTAGAAGTGTTCCTGCCCGCCGACCTCGAACGCACCGGCCAGCGTGTGCGGTGCCCGCTGCAGTGCGGCCGCTGCGTCGCCGCGCGTCACATGCACCGGCGGCAGCACATAGCTCTGCTTCGCGTGCGCCTGCTGCGGCGTGAGCACCGGCTCCAGCGCTTCGATGTCCCACTGGACCAGCCGTGCCGCGCGGCGCGCGGTCATCACGTCGTCGGCCACGATCAGGCCGCCGACCTGCCCCAGGAACTGCACCGTGCCCTGCGCGAAGACGGGTTCGTCGTGTGCGAAGGCGGCGAGCATGCGGTCGCCGGGGATGTCGTCCGGGCCGATGAACGCGTGCACGCCGTGCAGGGCGAGGGCGGCGGAAGGATCGATGCCTTTGAGCACCCCGTGCGCCACTGGCGAGCAGACCGGCGCGGCGTGCAGGGTGCCGCGCACCTCGGGGATGTCATCAATGTAGGTGGCGGCACCAGCCACCTGGGCCTTCGCGCTCTCATGGAAGCGGGATGGGCCGGCTGCCGTGCAAGCCGATCCCCCGCGCTGCGCCGCTGGCGCGGATCGCTGCCCGCCGAGGGGGCTTGAACTGCCTTGGGGCGGCCCTTCGGGGGTGCTGCTCTGGCTTGTGACGCGTTTGAGATCCGGCTTGTTCATGACAGGGCCTCCACGGTCTTGAGGCTTTCGAGGTTGATGGCCTGCTGCCCCTGGCTTTCCAGCCAGAAACGGCGCAGCAGGTTACCCAGCACGGTCTGGCGATAGGCGGCGCTGGCGCGCATGTCGCTGATGGGCCGGAATTCGGTGCGCAGGGTGTCCATCGCGCGCATCACGGTGTCTTCGGTCCAGGGTTGACCGAGCAGGGCCGCTTCGGTCCGGCGTGCACGCGCAGGCGTGGCGGCCACGCCGCCGGCGCCGATGGAGACCTGCTGCACCACGCCGGCTTTCACGGTCAGCTGGATGGCCAGGCAGACGGCGGAAATGTCGTCGTCAAAGCGTTTGCTGATCTTGTAGACCTTTTCCAGCGCGTGGCCACTGGGCCGCGGCACCTTGATCCAGCACAGCAGTTCATCCGGCCGCATCACGTTGGTGCGGTAGCCGGTGTAGAGGTCTTCCAGCCGCAGCTCGCGGTGCGCGATCTCGCCACCGGTCTTGTTCCTTTTCCAGCGCATCAGCACCACGCTGGCACCCAGGGCGATCAGCAGCGGCATCGAATCACCAATGGGCGAGCCGTTGGCCACGTTGCCCCCCAGCGTGCCCGCGTTGCGCACCGGCAGGCCGGCAAAGCGCCGGCTGAAGTCCAGCAGTTGCGGCCGTTGCGTGAGCAGTGCGGCGAAGGCATCGGTCAGCGTCACGGCCGCGCCGATGGCGATGTGATGCGGGTAGGTTTCCACGCGCTGCAGTTCGCGTGCCGCGGTCAGGTCCAGCACCTGCGGGAATCGTCTGTGCAGCTTGGTGATCCAGAGGCCCACGTCGGTGGTGCCGGCCACGACCTGGGCCTGCGGGTTCGCGGCGCGGGCCTGCAGCAGGCCGGTCAGCGTGGTGGGGCGCAGGTAGGGCGCGTCCGTCGTGGGCTTCTTTTTCAGCTCGCGCAATGCCGCCACGGTCGCTGCCTCGTCCACTGCGCAGCCAGCGGGCAGGGGCAGGGCGCCCATCTGCTGTGCGGCGTCCAGGATAGGGCGGTAGCCGGTGCAGCGGCAAAGGTTGCCCGACAGGTCGGCCTGCGCCTGCTCGCGGGAAATGCTTCTTGCATCGTGCGTGTTCTGGTACAGGCCGAACAGGCTCATCACGAAGCCCGGCGTGCAGAAGCCGCATTGCGAACCGTGGCAGCGGACCATGGCTTCCTGGCACGGATGCAGTTCACCCGATGGCGACGCGATGTCTTCAGCCGTGAACACCGCCATGCCGTCCACCGAATGCGCCAGCCGGATGCAGCTGTTGACAGCCTTGTAGGTCAGCCGGCCGGCCGTCACCTCGCCCAGCACCACGGTGCAGGCGCCGCAGTCGCCCTCGCCGCAGCCTTCCTTGGTGGCACTCAGGTGCAGGTCTTCGCGCAGCACCTCCAGCAGCGTGCGGTCGGGCGGTACGCCGTGCAGCACCACCGTTTCGTCGCGGCGCAGGAATCTCAGGGTTTGTCCGGGTTTTTGAGCGTTCATGCACGGCAGCTTAGCAAGGCGGGCGTGGCACAACATATGCTTCGAAATATGAAGAAGATGTTCTGACACCCGTCTGCCGCACCATTGAACGGGTATGAAATACGCTCCCATGTTCGACAAGATTGATCTGCACCTCATCCGCGTGCTGCACACGGTACTGACCGAGCGCAGCGTGTCGCGGGCGGCGCTGCGGCTGGGCATGTATCAGCCCGCAGTCAGTGCGGCGCTCAAGCGCTTGCGCGAACTGGCGGGAGACCCGCTTCTGGTGCGTTCGGGCGCTGCCATGGTGCCCACCGTGGCCGGTTTGCGCATGGTCGAGCCGGCAGCGGAGATTTTGCGCAGCGCCGAGACGCTCTTCGCCCAGGCGAGGGCCTTCGATCCGGCCACCGCCCGCCAGACCTTCAGCCTGGCCGCCAGCGACTACCTGGACCCGCTTTTCCTGCCCCATCTGGTGACGCTGGTCAAGGCGGCCGCACCGGGTTGCGGCATGAACATCCACCCGCTGTCGGCCGACGCCGATTACCGCGCGCACCTGGCGCAGGGGCATGTCGACGTGGTGATCGGCAACTGGTCCCGACCGCCAGACGACCTCCACCTGGGTCGGCTGTTTGGCGACGAGGTGGTGAGTCTGGTGGCACAGCACCATCCGGCGGCCCGTCGGGGCTGGGACGCCCAGGCCTGGCTGGCGGCCGAACACATCGCGCCCACGCCCACCCATCCGGGCGCGCGCGGCTTCATCGACGAACACCTGGCCAGCCAGGGCCTGACGCGCAACATCGTCGCGCGTTGTGCACACTTCGGGCTGATTCCGGCCATGGTGGCCGGCAGTCTGCTGGTGCTGACCACCGGGCGCCAGTATGCCGAGCGTTTCACGGGCAGCTTGCCGGTCAAGGTGCTGCCCTGCCCGGTGGATTTCCCGCGCATGGTCTATTACCAGCTCTGGCACGAGCGCACCCACGCGTGCGACGCCGGGCGATGGCTGCGCGAGCAGATCAAGAGCGTGGCCGCTTCGCTGCGCCGCCCCGAGGTGGACGCTGCGCAGGCATGACAATCCACGGTTTGCCCTGACAACGAGAAGGAGATCGCCTTGACGTCCCCCCGACTGCAACTGACCGGCATCACCAAACGCTATCCGGGCGTGGTGGCCAACCAGCAGGTGTCACTGACCGTCGCACCCGGCGAGGTGCATGCCGTGCTGGGTGAAAACGGCGCCGGCAAGTCCACGCTGATGAAGATCATCTACGGCTCGGTCAAGCCTGACGAGGGCTCGGTCATGTTCAACGGCCGGCCAGTGCACATCCGCAATCCGCAGGAGGCGCGGGCATTGGGCATCAGCATGGTGTTCCAGCACTTCAGCCTGTTCGACACCCTGACCGTGGCCGAAAACGTCTGGCTCGGGCTGGACAAGTCGCTCACGCTCAACGAGGTGACGGCCAGCATTGATGCCACCGCGGCCGAATACGGGCTGGACATCGATCCCAAACGCCCGGTGCATACGCTGAGCGTGGGCGAGATGCAGCGCGTCGAGATCATCCGCGCCTTGCTGACCAGCCCGCAGCTGCTGATCCTGGACGAACCGACCTCGGTGCTGACGCCGCAGGCGGTGGAAAAACTCTTCGTGGTGCTCAAGCAGCTGGCGTCCGAAGGCTGCTCCATCCTCTATATCAGCCACAAGCTGCACGAGATCCGCGAACTTTGCACCGCCTGCACCGTGCTGCGCGGCGGCCAGGTCACGGGCGTGTGCAACCCGCAGAACGAAAGCAATGCGTCCCTGTCGCGCCTGATGATCGGTGCCGAGCCGCCGGCGCTCGAAGCCCGTGCACTGAACGCGGGCGCGGCGGTGCTGCAGGTGCAGAACCTGAGCCTCGCCAGTGACGATCCTTTCGGCACCGATCTGGCCAACATCGCGCTGACCGTGCGTTCGGGCGAGGTGGTGGGCATCGCCGGTGTGTCGGGCAATGGACAGGGCGAGCTGCTCTGTGCGCTCTCGGGAGAAGACCGGCGCGCGCCGGCCGGCAGCATCACCGTGCTGGGCCGGGACGCGTCGCGTCTGCCGCCGGGCCGTCGGCGGGCCCTGGGCCTGCACTTTGTGCCCGAGGAACGGCTGGGCCGCGGCGCCGTGCCCACACTGTCGCTGGCGCAGAACCTGCTGCTCTCGCGCCGTGACGCGGTGGGCGCGGGCGGCTGGCTGAAACTGGGTGCGCTCAAGACGCAGGCCGAAGACATCATCGGCCGCTACAAAGTCAAGGCCAACGGGCCAGGGGCGGCGGCCAAGTCGCTCTCGGGGGGCAATTTGCAGAAGTTCATCGTCGGCCGCGAGATCGAGGCCAAACCGAAGCTGCTCATCGTCAGCCAGCCCACCTGGGGTGTGGACGTGGGGGCATCGGCCCAGATCCGCAGTGAAATCCTGGCCCTGCGCGACGCGGGCTGCGCGGTGCTGGTGGTCAGCGAAGAGCTCGACGAACTGTTCGAGATTAGCGACCGCCTGCACGTGATCGCCAAAGGCCGACTCTCGCCGCCGATCCACCGCGCCGACGCCACGGTCGAGCGCATCGGCGAGTGGATGTCCGGCCTCTGGGACGACGCCGGGGCCTCGACACAACACCAACACAAGGAGTCCGCCCATGCTGCGGCTTGAAGCCCGTCCCCAACCGTCGGCGCGCTGGGGCTATGCCTCGCCGCTGCTGGCGCTGGCCATCACCGTGGTCATCGGCGTGATCCTGTTCGCGGCCTTGGGCAAAGACCCGGTGCGGGGTCTGCAGGTGTTTTTCTGGGAGCCGGTCAAGAGCACCTACGCGCTGTCCGAACTCATGGTCAAGGCCACACCGCTGCTGATCATTGCCCTCGGTCTGGCCGTGTGTTTTCGCTCCAACGTCTGGAACATCGGCGCCGAAGGCCAGTACCTGATCGGGGCCATCTTCGCGTCCGGTGTCGCGCTCACCGCCACCCGGGACACCGGGGGCTGGATCGTTCCCGCCATCATCGTCGCGGGTATCGTGGGCGGCATGCTCTGGGCCGGCATCACGGCCCTGCTGCGTGACCGCTTCAACGCCAACGAGATCCTGGTCAGCCTGATGCTGGTCTACGTCGCGGTGCAGGTGCTCAATTACCTGGTCTACGGCCCGTGGAAAGACCCCATGGGTTACAACTTCCCGCAGACCAAGACCTTCGAGTCGGTCACCCAGATCCCCAAGCTGGTGCAAGGCTCACGGGTGAACGTCGGCCTGCTGCTGGCACTGGCCGGTGTGGCAGCGGTCTGGACCTTCCTGTTTCGCACCTATTCGGGTTTTGCGCAGCAGGTGGGCGGACTGGCGCCCGCAGCGGCGCGCTACGCCGGTTTTTCTTCGCGCAAGGCGTTGTGGATCGCGCTGCTGACCTCCGGCGGCATGGCCGGGCTGGCGGGTGCGCTGGAAGTGGCCGGTCCCATCGGCCAGCTCACGCCCTATGTGCCGGCGGGCTACGGTTTCGCCGCCATCATCGTGGCCTTTGTCGGCCGGCTGCACCCGGTGGGCATCGTGTTCTCGGCCATCCTCATGAGCATGTTCTACATCGGCGGTGAACTCGCGCAGTCGCGCCTGGGCCTGCCCAAGTCCATCACAGGCGTGTTCCAGGGCCTGCTGCTGTTCGCGCTGCTGGCCTGCGACACGCTGATCGCCTACAGGATTCGATTCATCCCTGCCGCGCTGCGCGCGACCCCCTCAAGGGGGCGACACCAGCAGCCCGGCGAAGCCGGTTCTGCGGTGCCTCGGGATAGGACACCTCCGACCTCGGAAACTCAGGAAGGCGCTCTCTGATGGAATCCACCGCACTCCTCATCGCCGCCTCGCTCAATGCCGGCACCGTGCTGGCCATCGCCTCGCTGGGCCTGCTGATCAACGAGAAAGCCGGCATCGTCAACCTGGGCGCTGAGGGCATGATGCTCTGCGCCGCCCTGGCCGGCTTCGCCACCGTGGTGCACACCGGCAGCACGGTGGCCGGTTTCGCCGCCGGCATGGCCGCAGGTGCCCTGCTGGCCGCCATCTTCGGCGGGCTGGTGATCTGGCTCAACACCAACCAGTACGCCACCGGTCTGGCGCTGTCGCTGTTCGGTGGCGGCTTCTCAGCCTTTGCCGGTACGTCGTATGTGCAGGAAAAGCTGCCCGAGCAGGCGACCTTCGCCATTCCGCTGCTGGCTGACATCCCCTTCATCGGCAACGCACTGTTCCGGCACCACCCGATGGTTTATGTGTGTGTGGGCCTGATGGCCGGGCTGATGTGGTTCCTGTTCCGCACCCGTGCCGGTCTGGTGCTGCGCAGCGTGGGCGAGAGCCCCGAGTCTGCGCACGCGCTGGGCTACCCGGTGCGCCGCATCCGCCTGCTGGCGGTCATGGCCGGGGGCGCCCTGTGCGGCCTGGCCGGCGCCTATGTGTCCACCGTCTACACGCCGCTGTGGGTGGAGGGCATGATCGCTGGCAAGGGCTGGATCGCGCTGGCGCTGACCACCTTTGCCACCTGGCGCCCGGCACGTGTCTTGCTTGGGGCCTACCTGTTCGGTGGCGTGACCATGCTGCAGTTTCACCTGCAGGGCATGGGTGTCAACGTCCCCAGCCAGTTCCTGACCATGATGCCCTACCTCGCCACCATCGTCGTGCTGGTGCTGATCTCGCGCAACCCGACCTGGATACGTGTGAACATGCCAGCCTCGATCGGCAAGCCGTTCTACCCGGGCTCATGAGTGTGACTCCCTTGCGTCCCGGCGCTGAATGCATCGCCCGTACGGGCGGGCGTTGTGCAGGTTCATAATCTTCGCTGTTTGTTTTTCTCCACTCCCAACCCTCCAAGAGGTTTCCATGACCGACCTGAACAAGCGTTCCCTGATCAAGCTGGCGGCCCTGACGGCCGTGGCCAGCGCGGCCCTGATCGGCTGCGGCAAGAAGGATGAGCCGGCAGCCACCCCGGCAGCAGCCCCCGCCGAATCCAAGGCTGAGCCCCTCAAGGTGGCCTTTGCCTACGTGGGCCCGGTCGGTGACGGCGGCTGGACCTTCGCGCACGACAACGGCCGCAAGGCGGTCGAAGCCGAGTTCGGCGGCAAGGTGGTGACCAGCTTCGTCGAAAACGTGCCCGAGAGTGCCGATGCCGAACGCGTGTTGCGCGATCTCGCCAGCCAGGGCAACAAGCTGGTGTTTGGCACCACCTTCGGCTACATGGAGCCCATGCTCAAGGTGGCTGCCGATTTCAAGGACGTCAAGTTCGAGCACGCCACCGGCTACAAGCAGGCCGAGAACCTGCGCACCTACGACAGCCGCACCTACGAAGGTGCCTACATGGCTGGCGTGATCGCCGGCAAGATGACCAAGTCCAACACCCTGGGCGTGGTGGGCTCGATCCCGATCCCCGAGGTGATCCGCAACATCAACAGCTTCACCCTGGGCGCCCAGTCCGTGAACCCCAAGGTCAAGACCAAGGTGGTGTGGGTCGGTGAGTGGTTCAACCCGCCGAAGGAAACCGAGGCTGCCACCTCCCTGATCAACGGCGGCGCCGACGTGCTGATGCAGAACACCGACTCGTCGGCCGTGCTGCAGACCGCCGAGAAGATGGGCAAGCGTGCCTTCGGCTGGGACAGCGACATGAGCGCCTATGGTCCCAAGGCCCACCTGGGTTCCGCCGTCATCAACTGGGGTCCTTACTACGTGAAGGCCGTGCGTGACGTGCTGGAAGGCAAGTGGACCGGCAACTCCGCCAGCTGGTGGGGCGTGAAGGAAGGCGCCATCGACATGGTGTCCATCGCCGCCGACGTGCCGGA
This sequence comes from Hydrogenophaga sp., assembly GCA_046074205.1. Lineage (GTDB taxonomy): Bacteria > Pseudomonadota > Gammaproteobacteria > Burkholderiales > Burkholderiaceae_C > Hydrogenophaga. Next base: position 624 of record JBJTNV010000089.1, on the reverse strand, counting down.
AGACACCAAGAAGCGCATCGACGAGATCCGCGCCGGCCTGAAGGACGGCAGCTTCGCGATCTGGAAGGGCCCCATCATCGGCCAGAACGGCAAGCCGGTGCTCGAGAAGGACGCCGTCGCCGACGACAAGTTCCTGGGCGGCATCAACTTCTACGTCAAGGGCGTGGAAGGCAAGGTCCCGGGCGGCGACAAGAAGTAAGGCCCTGCGGGCCTCCGGCCCGCCGCCTCGCAGGAAGCCACCTCCGGGTGGCTTTTTTTCATGGCCTCGACCCCGGGTCGGGCAGGAGGTAGTCGAACTGGCGGATCCGGGCAAAATCTGCCCATGCCCGCCACCCTGCCTCCCATCGCCCCCGAGCGCCTGCCCGAGCTGCTGCGCCGCATGCCCAAGGCCGAACTGCATATCCACATCGAAGGCTCGCTCGAGCCCGAGCTGATCTTCCAGCTGGCGCAGCGCAACGGGTTGCGCCTGCCCTATGCCAGCGTGGACGACCTGCGCCGGGCCTATGCCTTTACCAACCTGCAAAGCTTCCTGGACATCTACTACGCCGGGGCCAGCGTGCTGCTCAAGGAACAGGATTTCTACGACATGGCCTGGGCCTACCTGGTGCGCGCCCAGGCCGACCA
>JBJTNV010000088.1:0-11525 GCA_046074205.1 Hydrogenophaga sp. | reverse complement strand
ATTTCGCTGGGCTCGGACATCACGCTGTATTACGTGGTGCTGGCCCTGTTCGTGGGCTGCTTCCTGGGGATCCAGCGCATCGTGAACTCACCGTTCGGGCAGGTGCTCAAGATGATCCGGGAGAACGAGCCGCGCGCCATTTCCCTGGGTTATGAAGTGGACCGCTACAAACTGCTGGCGTTCGTGCTGTCGGCCGCCCTGGCCGGGCTCGCCGGCGCGCTCAAGACGCTGGTCCTGGGCTTCGCCACGCTGTCCGACGTGCACTGGTCCATGTCGGGCGAGGTGATCCTGATGAGCCTGCTGGGCGGCGTGGGAACCTTCTTCGGGCCCGTGCTGGGCTCGGCCGTGGTGATCGGCCTTCAGAACATGCTGGCCGACAAGGTGGGCGCCTGGGTGACCGTCATCATCGGCGCCATCTTCGTGGTGTGCGTGCTGGCCTTCCGCAAGGGACTGGTCGGGGAACTCCAGGCCTGGATGGACCGGCGCAGGAGCCGGCAGGCGGAGGCGCTTCGGGCGCACTGAGCTGCCGGCTCTTTTCTTCTCCGGGGAGAACGCTCAGAGCCTGTAGTTCTGCGGGCCCCTGCTGGCGATCTTGATGGCCCCCACCTTGTTGCCCAGCTCGGCGCACTTCGCCAGCGACCAGCCCTGCTCCAGGCCATGCAGCAGCGCGCCGCGCCAGGCATCGCCACAACCCGTGGGATCGACGACGTCCTTGGCCGAGACCGCAGGGACATGGACCTTGTCGCCATCGGTCCACACCTCGCATCCATCACCGCCCAGGGTGATGACCAGGCCCTTCACGCGGCGCGAGATCTCGGCCGGCGTCAGGCCGGTGCGCTCGCACAGCATCTTGCCCTCATAGTCATTGACCGTCACCTGTCATGGGGCGGGATTTTCGCCGATCCCCCATGACGGCAGGTCTGGCCGAGCTTGGATAGACTCGCCCGCATGGACAACGCCGCCCTCACCTTCACCCTTCTGGTCTGCGCCCTGCTGATCGCCGGCACCGTGGCGCGCACCGTGCTGGCCAGCCGGCAGATCCGTCATGTGGCCCGCCACCGTGCTGCGGTGCCTGCCGCCTTTGCCGGGACCATGGGCCTGCCAGCCCATCAGAAGGCAGCGGACTACACCGTTGCCAAGACCCGTTTCGGCCAGCTGGGCACTGCGCTGGACGCCGCGCTGCTGCTGGGCTGGACCCTGCTTGGCGGCCTGCACCTGCTCAACCAGGCCTTGCTGGCCTGGCTGGGCAGCGGCCTGGTGCAGCAGCTGGCGCTGGTCGCCGCCTTTTCCGTGATCGGGGGTCTGCTCTCGCTGCCACTGGCCTGGTGGTCCACCTTCCGCATCGAGGAGCGCTTTGGCTTCAACAAAATGGGCCTGGGCCTGTGGATGGCCGATCTGGTCAAGAACGCCGTGGTCGGTGCCCTCATTGGCCTGCCCATCCTCGCGCTGGTGCTGTGGCTGATGGACGCGGCCGGCCCGCGCTGGTGGATCTGGGCCTGGGGCGTGTGGATGGGCTTCAACCTGCTGCTGCTGGTGCTCTACCCCACGCTGATCGCACCGCTGTTCAACCAATTCGAGCCGCTGCAGGACGAGTCGCTCAAGGCGCGTGTGAACGCGCTCATGCAGCGCTGCGGCTTCGCGGCCAAAGGTCTGTTCGTGATGGACGGCAGCAAGCGCAGCGCGCACGCCAACGCCTACTTCACCGGTTTCGGCGCGGCCAAGCGCGTGGTGTTCTTTGACACCCTGCTGCAGCAGCTGAGCCCGCCGGAGATCGACGCCGTGCTGGCCCACGAACTGGGCCACTACAAGCGCCGCCACATCGTGCAGCGTGTGGGTTTGATGTTTGCGCTCAGCCTGGTCGGTTTCGCGCTGCTGGGCTGGGTATCGAACCAGGCCTGGTTCTACCTCGGCCTGGGGGTGACGCCGTCGCTGGAATCGCCCAACCACGCCGTGGCCCTGCTGCTGTTCCTGCTGGTGGTACCGCTGTTCACCTTCTTTCTCTCGCCGCTGATGGCCCAGCTCTCGCGCCGGCACGAGTTTGAAGCCGACGCCTATGCCGTGGCGCATGCCGACGGGAAAGACCTGGCCAGCGCCCTGCTCAAGCTCTACCAGGACAACGCCAGCACGCTCACGCCCGACCCGGTGTACGCCCGCTTCTATTACTCGCACCCGCCCGCCAGCGAACGCCTGGCCCGCCTGCAAGCCGCCGCCTGACCATGACCGCCCACCCGAACCGACAGGCCCTGACGGCCACGCAGATCGTCACCCAGCTGACCCAGCTCAACGGCGAAAACGCCCAGGGCTGGAAGCTGATCGACGGCGCGCTGGAGAAAACCTTCCGCTTCCCCGACTTCCACCACACCATGGCCTTCGTCAACGCCCTGGCCTGGGTCGCGCACCGCGAAGACCACCACCCCGACCTGGCCGTGAGCTACGGGCACTGCACGGTGCGCTGGAGCACCCACGACGTGGGCGGCATTTCGGTCAGCGATATGGTGTGTGCGGCAGCGGCGGATGCGCTGCTGCAAGACCGTTCGCACATGAGCGCAGGGGCCGGCGTTTGAAGCCTCAGCCCGCATCCGCCGCAGCGCCCACGGGCGTGCGACAGCACGGACGGGTGGTGGCCGCCTTCGGGCGCCACTGTCTGGTGGAGAGTCCCGACGGGACGCGCCGCATCTGCCACCCCCGGGGCAAGAAAAGTGCCGTGGTGGTGGGGGACCGGGTGGACTGGTTGCCCAGTGGCGATGAAGGCAGCATCGAGCAGGTGCAGGTGCGCCGCAACCTTTTTTATCGCCAGGACGAACTGCGCACCAAATCGTTCGCCGCCAACCTGGACCAGCTGCTGGTGCTGATCGCGGCAGACCCGGCGTTTTCCGAACGCCAGCTGGCGCGCGCGCTGATCGCCGCCGAGGCCGAGGGCATTCCGGTGCTCATCGTGCTGAACAAAAGCGACCTGCAGCCCGCCTTTGAGCAGGCCTGGGCGCGCCTGTTGCCCTACCGGCAGATGGGTACGACGGTGCTGCCCCTGCGGCTCAAGGGCCACACGGCCGCCGCCGATGAAGCGGGGCTGGACATTCTTGAACAACACCTGAAGGGCAAGACCACGCTGGTGCTCGGCCCCTCGGGTGTGGGCAAAAGCACCCTGGTCAACCGCCTGGTGCCCCACGCGGGCGCGCAGACCGGCGAAATTTCGCGCGCGCTCAACTCGGGCAAGCACACCACGACCAGCACCACCTGGTACTGGGTGGACGACGCTCACCAGACCGCCCTGATCGACTCACCGGGTTTTCAGGAATTCGGGCTGCACCACATCGATCCGGCACAGCTGGCGCAGTACATGCCCGATGTGCGCGCTGCGCTGGGTGACTGCCGCTTCTACAACTGCACGCACCGGCACGAACCGGGCTGCGCCGTGCGCGCACGGGTGGCACCCGAAGGTGCCCCGCCGGACGGGACCGGTATCGCGGCGCAGCGTTACCGCCTGTACCAGGAACTGTTCGAGGAGCTGTCGCAGCGGCAGGCCTACTGAGGCCCGCCGCTCGTGCCGGCCGTTTCAGACCGGCAGACGCGCCAGCGAGAGCAGCGCCAGCAGCAGCATCCACAGCACCACGCTGCGCCAGACCAGGCCGACCACGCTGGCCAGGTGGGCGATTTGCGGCAGCGGGCGATCCGTGCCATCGGTATCGTCTGTGCCCTCGCTGACCTGCAACAGGCGAACGCCCACCGCCCCGGACACGGCTGCCAGCAACACCCCGTCACTGCCCGGGGCATAACGCGCGGCTTCGCCACGCCAGCTGGCCACCGCCTCCTCGAAATTGCCGACCACGGCAAAGCCCAGCGCGGTGGCACGCGCGGGCAGGAAATCCACCCACTGCCAGGCACGGGCAGCGGCCTGGCACAGTGCGGCACTGGGCGTGCCATCGACACTCGCACGCCAGTCGCGCGAGAGGTATTCGGCCAGGCGGTAGAGCACGGCCAGGGCCGGGCCCAGCCCCACCATCGAGCCCAGCACACAGCAGATCAGCACACCGAACACATGGCGGTGCGCAGCCAGCGTCGACTGCTCGATCACCTGGCGCAGCAACTCGGCACGCGGCAGGCTGTGCGTGTCCACCTGCAGCCAACGCGCCAGCTGCTCACGGGCCGCCACGTCATTGCCCTCCTCAAGGGACTGACGGATGCCGGTGAAGTGGTGGCTGAACTGACGGAAGCCGACCGTCAGGTACAACACACCCACGGTCCAGGCAAACGCCAGCACACTGCTGAACCACCACAGCGCCCAGAACACGCCCGCCGTGGCCAGCGCGGGCAGGCCCAGCGCCAGGCCACAGGCGATCCAGCCCTGCGCAGGCTGACCCGCGTCCAGGTTGCGACGCACCAGCCGCGTCCAGCCGCGCAGGGCGGCATGCACCGGGTTGTCCTGGCCCAGCGGCCGCGCCTGCTCCAGCAGCAGGGCCATGAGGATGGCGAAAAAGCTCATGTGCCGATGATAGTGGCACCCCGCCGGCGTGGCTCAGGCGCGCAGCAGATGGTAGAAGTTGCGCAGCATCCCGGCGGTGGCACCCCAGATGAAGCGCTCGCTCGCGCCGTCCCGGTACGGCATGGAATACCACTCGCGCCACTCGCCGTTCCATTCGTGGACATGCCGCCGGTGGTTGGCCGGGTCCATCAGGAAGTCCAGCGGCACTTCGAAAACGTCGTCCACCTCGTGCGGGTTGGGCTGCAGGGCAAAACCTGGCCGCACCAGGGCCACCACCGGCGTGATGAAGAACTGTGTGCCGGTGATGTACTGCGGCAGTGTCCCCAGCACCTCGACATGAACCGGGTCGAGACCCACTTCCTCCCGCGTCTCGCGCAAGGCGGCGGCCACGGCGTCGGCATCCGCCGCATCGACCTTGCCGCCGGGAAAGGCGATCTGCCCCGAGTGGGTGGACAGGTGGGCGGTGCGCTGGGTCAGCAGCAGGCTGGGGCGCTCGCGCATCACCAGCGGCAGCAGCACCGCGGCCGGCGCGGGTGCACGGTCGGTGAAGCGGCGCTCACGCACCAGCTCGGGCTCCCAGGGCGGTGGCTGCAGGAAGCGCTGGCGCAGACCGTCCGGCGTGAGGCGCTCGCGCGGTACCGCCTGCAGCCGGGCGCCAGACGCGCCCGGCGCCACGGGCACCCGGCGGGGATCGAAGGCAGGCGGGGTGCTCTGGGACATGTCAGTGACCGGGAGGGCAGAACAAAAAAAGCCGCTCGGGTGAGCGGCTTTTCACGAGGCGGGCGTCCGAACGCCCGGCTTCTGGCAGGTGCCAGGCGCTCACGCGCCCAGCTTTTCCTTGATGCGGGCCGACTTGCCGCTGCGCTGGCGCAGGTAGTACAGCTTGGCGCGGCGAACATCGCCACGGCGCTTGAGTTCGATGGAGGCGATCAGCGGGCTGTACAGCGGGAACGTACGTTCCACGCCTTCACCGTTGGAGATCTTGCGCACGATGAAGCTGGAATTCAGACCACGGTTGCGGCGGGCGATCACCACACCCTCGTAGGCCTGCACGCGCTTGCGGGTGCCTTCGATCACGTTCACGTTCACGATCACCGTGTCGCCGGGGCCGAAGGTCGGGATGGTCTTGTTCAGACGAGCAATTTCTTCCTGCTCGAGGGTCTGGATGAGGTTCATGGTTTCCTGTTCACCGATCGTGTCCGCGCTGCCCCGACATGGGGTTTGTATGGCTGCGATGCCTGATCGCCGTTGGCGGGAGTGCCACGGGATCACCGGCCGCAGCCGCCGGCCAGAGGATCGAAAAGCCTTGGATTATAGCTTTTCCAGCCGGGCCATCACCGCCTCGTCCACCGGACCGATCCGTCCGGCCTGCCGGGCCTGTTCCAGCACATCGGGCCGCAGCCGTGCCGTGAGCGCCAGGCGCTGGTCGCGCCGGTAGCGCTCGATGCGCTCGTGGTGACCGCCCAGCAGCACCTCGGGCACCGGCATCGGCCCTGCGGGGCCCTGCCAGACCTCGGGCCGGGTGTGGTGGGGACAGTCCAGCAAGCCATCCAGTGCAGGGTTGAAGCTGTCCTGCTGGTGACTGCCCTCGTCACCCAGCACGCCCGGCATCAGGCGCGCGACCGCGTCGAGCAGGGCCATGGCGGCGATTTCGCCACCGGACAGCACGAAGTCGCCCAGGCTGATCTGGCGGTCCACGCAGGCGTCGATGAAGCGCTGGTCGATACCTTCGTAGCGGCCACAGACCAGCACGGCACCGGCGCTTTGAGACCAGTCCTGTGCCATGGCGTGGTCCAGCCGCTGTCCGATGGGCGAGAACAGCACCACTGGCGCACGCGCCGTATCGGGCTCGGCCCGGTCGGCGCGGATGGCCTGCAGGCAGCGCCACAGGGGCTCGGCCATCATGACCATGCCGGGACCACCACCAAAGGGGCGGTCATCCACCCGGCGGTAGTTGCCCTCGGCAAAGTCGCGCGGATTCCACAGGCGCACGTCCACCTGCTTTGATTCGAAGGCGCGACGGTTGATGCCGCTCCTGAAGAAGGGCTCGAAGATTTCCGGGAAAAGCGTGATGACATCCAGGCGCATGGCGCGCTCCGGTCAGTAGTCGGTCTGCCAGTCGGCGGTGATGCGGCGGGCTTTCAGGTCCACATCGTCGATGTAGGCACCCACGAAGGGCACCATGCGCTCGGCGGTCTTCGGGACACCGTCCACGGTTTCGGTGTACTGCATCACCAGCACCGAAGTCGGGCCGGTGGGCATCAGGTCACACACCACCCCCAGGTGCACGCCCTCGCGGTTGACCACCTCCAGGCCGATGAGGTCGACCCAGTAGTACTCACCGGCTTGAGCGGGCGGGAAGGCACTGCGTGGCACATGGATGCGCACACCCTTGAGCTGTTCGGCTCCGTTGCGGTCGGCCATGCCATCGAGGCGGGCCACGATACCGTCGGCGTGCACCTTGATCTCGGCCACCTGCACGCGCACCGGGCCGGGAAAGGCCGAAAAACCGCGACCGAAGCGGGCTTCGGGCGGCAACAGGAACCAGTCTTTGGATTCAAACAGCGCACGGGTGTCGGCGCTGTGCGGCTGGATACGAACCCAGCCCTTGACACCCCAGGCGTCAAGGAAACGGCCCAGTTCGACCGCATCGCCCGGCAGGGGCGACGCTTCGAACGGGCCGTTCGAGGGCATCACTGCTGAGGCAGGGCCGATCAGGCAGCGGCCTTGGCGGCGGCTTGCTTGATCAGGCGGGCCACGGTGTCCGACGGCTCGGCACCCACGCCGGTCCAGTAGGACAGGCGGTCCTGGGCGATGCGAAGGGGCTCTTCGCCGCCCTTGGCCAGGGGGTTGTAGAAACCGATGCGCTCGATGAAGCGGCCATCGCGGCGGTTGCGCTTGTCGGCAACCACGATGTTGTAGAACGGACGGGCTTTTGCGCCGCCGCGGGAGAGTCGAATGACGACCATGATTTATCCTTCGGGTGGTGTTGCGGCCCGGTGCAAGCCGTTGTGAATGTTGCACCGGTACCGTTCTCGCAGCGCTTGAGACACACGACTGACCACCCGGCCAGCGAAACGCTGCAAAGCCTGCCATTATAGCCAGCCTGCCCCTGATGCCCGTGGGGCCGCTTTTTACCGCTCTCCATGCCACTGATTCGCCCCAGCACCGATGCCGACATACCGGCCATCACCCGCCTCTACGCCCACCATGTGCTGCACGGCACGGGCACGTTCGAGACCACCCCGCCCACGGCAGAAGAGATGCGCACCCGCCGCGCCGATGTGCTGGGCAAAGGTTTGCCCTGGCTGGTCCTCGAAGACGCCGGCAAGGTGATCGGCTACGCCTACGGCAACTGGTTCAAGCCGCGGCCGGCCTACCGCTTTTCGGTCGAGGACTCGATTTACCTCGCCCCGGAAGCGGCCGGTCAAGGCCTGGGCCGGGCACTGCTCGCCGAGCTGCTGGCCACACTGGAACGCAGCGGCATCCGCAAGGTGATGGCGGTTATCGGCGACTCGGCCAACGCCGGCTCCATCGGCGTGCACACCGCACTGGGCTTCCAGCCGGTGGGTGTGGTCAAGGCCTGCGGCTGGAAATTCGACCGCTGGCTGGACATTGTGTTGATGGAACGGGCACTGGGCGCAGGCGACAGCTGCCCGCCCGAGGAGACCACCGCATGAAGTCCCCGCGCAACAAGACCGTGGCCGTCTGCCTCGCGCTGTTGGGCGGCAGCCTGGGCCTGCACCGTTTCTACCTGCGCGGTCTGGGCGACTGGATCGGCTGGCTGCACCCCATCGCTGCGGCCCTGGGCTGGATGGGCGTCGAGCGTGTGCAGCAGTTTGGCCAGGATGACCAGCTGTCCTGGGTGCTCATCCCCTTCCTGGGCCTGAGCGTCACTGCGGCATGCCTGGCGGCCATCGTCTACGCCCTGGCCGACCGGCCCACCTGGAACCGCTGGTTCAACCCGGGGCTGGCCCCGGAGCACGCCGCGGGCGCCACCCACTGGCTGACCATCGGTGCGCTCGTGTTCTCGCTCATGCTGGGGGCCATCGCGTTCATGGGCAGTCTGGCTTTCGGCATCCAGCGCTACTTCGAATACCAGGTCGAAGAGGCCCGAAAGATCAGCCAGTAGGCGGCTCGCCCCCCCCTGCGCCGCACCGGCCGATCAGTTCAGGTATGTCATCAGGAGCATCACCGCGCTGAGCGAGAACAGCGCCAGCGCCGTGGACAGGCCCATGGCCGCGGTGGTCAGTTCCTGCGCCACCTCGTAGCGCTGCGCGAACAGGAACACGTTGGCCCCCATGGGCAGGGCGGAGGCCACCACCATCACGGTCAGCGGCAGGCCGTTGATGCCCCAGGCCCAGGCCGACACGCCGACCAGCAGCGGCAGCACCAGGTTCTTGGACAGCGTGACCCACAGCGAGGGCGCCAGTTGCCCGCGCAGCGGCGTGCGCGCCAGCGTCACCCCCACCAGCACCAGCGCGATGGGGCCGAAGGCGCTGCCCAGCAGCTGCAGCGGCTTGTCGATCACCGCCGGCAGGCCCCAGCCGGTCTGCGCATACAGCAGCCCACTGAGGATGGGCAGCGGGATGGGGTGGATGAGCGCGCCCTTGAACGCCGACCAGGCGGTCGCCAGCACATGGGGCGCGCGTTCGCCGCCCAGGCGCGCTTCGTGCGCGACCACCAGCTCCAGCGCCACCGAGCCCACGGTCAGCAGGATCAGGGCGTGCACCGACACCAGGGTCAGCAGGGTCACCAGGCCGGCCTTGCCGTAGGCCAGCTCGACCAGGGTGATGCCGATCATCACCATGTTGGAGAACACCCCGCCCAGGGCCATGACCACGCTGCGGCGGGTGAAGCCGCGCCAGGCGATGGACACACCCAGCAGCAGCAGCGCCGCCGGGAAATAGGCCAGCAGCGGCCGCAGATCCAGCGCCTGCACGTTGACGCCGCTCATGGTGCGGAACAGCAGCGCCGGGATCAGCAGCAGGAAGACCAGGTTGGAGAGATCGCGCACCGCGGATTCGCGGACCCATTCACGGCGCCCCGCCAGATAGCCGGCAGCGATCAGCAGGAAAACCGGGGTGAGCGAGGCGAGGACGGGGTGGCTGGCTAGGTTCACCGGCGGCATGCTAGCGGGCACACCCGCGCCAGCCTGTCACCGCGCTGTCAGCCCACGCCAGCACGGCTGGCCGCCAGCCAGGTGACAGCCCGCCAGCGCAAGGCTGTCTACACTGGCGCCCCCTCATTGCCACGGAGCCCTGCGTGCCCCTTCATCATGTCTTGCTGGCCCTCGCGGTGGTGGCTGTCTGGGGCACCAATTTCGTTGTCATCCGCTGGGGGCTGGACGGGCTGCCGCCCCTGCTGTTCGCCACGCTGCGCTTTGCTGCCTCGGCCTTGCCCTGGCTGTTCTTCGTACCCAGACCGCATGTGCGCTGGCCAACACAGGCGGCCTTTGGCGTACTGCTGGGTGTGGGCCAGTTCGGGCTGCTGTTTCTGGCCATCCAGGGCCACATCTCGCCGGGGCTGGCGTCACTGGTGGTGCAGATGCAGGTGTTCTTCACCATCGGTCTGTCGCTGTTGCTGCTGGGTGAGCGGGTCCGTCCTTACCAGCTGCTGGGCCTGTTGCTGGCCCTGAGCGGGCTGGGCGTCATCGGCAGCCACCTGGACGCCACCGTCACCTTCACCGGTGTGGCCCTGGTGCTCGCCGCCAGCCTGTGCTGGGCCGGCGCCAACCTGGTGGTGAAGTCAACCGGGCAAGCCCGGTCCGCAGCACCGGTGAACATGCTGCACTTCATGGTCTGGAGCAGTGTGTATGCGGTACCGCCCCTGCTGCTGCTCTCGCTGTGGACCGAAGGACCGTCGGCCATCGGCGCGGCGCTGGCGCACGCCGGACCGGCCATCTGGGCCAGCGTGCTGTGGCAGGCCATCGGCAACACACTGTTCGGTTATGGGGCCTGGAACTGGCTGCTGGCACGCCACCCGGCGGCGGCCGTCGCGCCCATGGCGCTGCTGGTACCGGTGTTCGGCATGAGCGCCTCCGCCCTGCTGCTGGGCGAAGCCATGCCGGGCTGGAAGCTGGGGGCATGTGCCCTGGTGCTCGGCGGCCTGGCCCTCATCGTGCTCTGGCCTCGCTGGCAGGCACGGCTCGGCCGCAGCTGAGCCTCATCGGGCGAGGCGTGCGAAGGTCTTGCGGAACTTGGCCACCTTGGGCGCCGCGACCGCCATGCAGTAGCCCTGGTGCGGGTTGCGCTCGAAAAAGTCCTGGTGGTAGTCCTCGGCGGGCCAGTAGTTCGCCAGCGGCAGGACCTCGGTCACGATCGGGCGGCCAAAGGCGCTGTCCGTCGTCAGCTCATCGATCAGCGCCTGCGCAGTGGCGCGCTGCTCGTCGGTGGTGAAGTAAATGCCGCTGCGGTACTGGGTACCGACATCGTTGCCCTGCCGGTTCAGGGTGGTGGGGTCATGGATGACGAAGAAAATTTCCAGCAGCTCGCGTGTGCTGACCTGCGCCGGGTCGTATTGCAGTTTGACGACCTCATTGCAGCCAGTGCGCCCGGTGCACACGTCTTCGTAGCTGGGCTGGAGCGCCTGGCCGTTGCTGTAGCCCGACTCGACGTCGGTGATGCCGCGCACTTCCTTGTAAACGCTCTCGGTGCACCAGAAGCAGCCGCCGCCCAGCACCAGGGTCTGTGATTCGCTCATTCGGTTTCTCCAGTCCGTGTCAATCGCGGGCGACATGGTGCACCGGCGGCGCGGTCGCGCGCACGGCGTTCAGGAATGCCCCCAGCGCCGACTGGTCGCGCCCGGTGCGCCAGAGGCAGTGCGTGTCGTAGGGCGCCAGCGGCTGCTCCAGCGGCCGGAACACCACGCCCGGCAGCCCCGCCTGCTGCAGCGCCGCCGGCACCAGGCCCACGCCCAGCCCCTGCGCAATGACCGAGACCACGCTCAGCCAGTGCCGCAGCTCGAAGGCCAGCGACGGCTCGAAACCCGCGTCCGCACAGGCGGCGAGGATGCGGTCGTGGTAATCGGGCGAGACGGTGCGCAT
>JBJTNV010000087.1:0-14374 GCA_046074205.1 Hydrogenophaga sp. | reverse complement strand
GTGAACATTCTGGTGGGCTACTGCGGCCAGATTTCGCTGGGTTCGGGCGCCTTCATGGCGGTGGGCGCCTACATGGCCTACAACACCTACATCCGCATCGACGGCATGCCGCTGATCGTGGCCCTGCTCTCGGGCGGTTTCTTTGCCACGCTGGTGGGCATGTTCTTCGGCATCCCCAGCCTGCGCGTGAAGGGCCTTTATCTGGCCGTGGCGACGCTGGCGGCACAGTTTTTCTGCGACTGGGCCTTCCTGCGCATCGGCTGGTTCACCAACAACAACGCTTCCGGTTCGGTGTCGGTATCGGGCCTGAACGTGATGGGCTGGGCCATCAACACGCCGCTGGAAAAGTACCTCTTCTGCCTGGGCTTCCTGGTGGTGTTCGCCCTGCTGGCCAAGAACCTGGTGCGCAGCGCCATCGGCCGCGAGTGGATGGCCATCCGCGACATGGACGTGGCCGCCGCGGTGATCGGCATCCGCCCCATGTACGCCAAGCTCTCGGCCTTTGCCGTCAGCTCTTTCATCATCGGCGTGGCCGGTGGTCTCTGGGGCTTCGTGCACCTGGGTTCGTGGGAGCCGGCGGCCTTCTCCATCGACCGCTCGTTCCAGCTGCTGTTCATGGTCATCATCGGCGGCATGGGTTCGATCATGGGCAGCTTCTTCGGCGCTGCCTTCATCGTGCTGCTGCCCATCTTCATCGAGCGCATCAGCCTGCTCGTCGGCCTCTCGACGGCCGCGGCGGCTCACATGACGTTCATGGTCTTCGGCGCCCTGATCGTCTGGTTCCTGATTGTGGAACCCCACGGCCTGGCCAAACTCTGGAGCATTGGCAAGCAGAAGCTTCGCCTGTGGCCCTTCCCGCATTGATCCGGTTTTTTTGTGTGTGTGTCTGACTGTTCCTTTAGGAGACAAAGCGATGAAAGTGCGTAACCTGGTTCTCTCTGTTTCGATGGCCTGCGCCGCCGTGTCCGGCGCGCTGGTGTCGACCGCTGCCATGGCCCAAGCCAAGGAGCAGTTTTTCCCCGTGCTGGTCTACCGTACCGGCGCCTATGCACCCAACGGCGTTCCGTTCGCCAACGGTTACGTCGACTACCTCAAGCTGGTCAATGCCCGCGGCGGCATCAACGGCGTGAAGGTGTCTTATGAAGAGTGCGAAACCGGCTACGCCACCGACAAGGGCGTGGAATGCTATGAGCGCCTCAAGGGCAAGGGCGCCACGGTGTTCCAGCCGCTGTCCACCGGCATCACCTTTGCACTGACCGAGAAGGCTCCGATCGACAAGATCCCGCTGATCACCGCCGGGTACGGCCGCAGCGAATCGGCCGACGGTGGTGTGTTCAAGTGGAACTTCCCGCTGGCAGGCACTTACTGGGTGGCTGGCGACGTGATCATCCAGGACATTGCCAAAAAGCTCGGCGGCACCGCCAACCTCAAGGACAAGCACATTGCGCTGGTCTACCACGACAGCCCGTTCGGCAAGGAAGCCATCCCCATCCTGCAGGAGCGCGCCGCCATGCACGGCTACAAGCTGAGCCTGCTGCCGGTGACCCATCCGGGCGTGGAGCAGAAGTCGACCTGGCTGCAGATCCGCCAGAGCCGTCCGGACTACGTGATCAACTGGGGCTGGGGCGTGATGAACTCCACGCTGCTCAAGGAAGCCCAGGCCACCGGCTACCCGCGCGAGAAGATCTATGGCGTGTGGTGGGCCGGTGCCGAGCCGGACGTCAAGGACGTCGGCATGGGCGCCAAGGGCTACAACGCCATCACCATGCAGCACGGTGCAGAAAAGGGCTCTGACGTGGTCAAGGAAGTGCTGTCCAAGCTGCACGCCAAGGGCCAGGGCACCGGGCCGAAGGAAGAAGTGGGCGACGTGCTGTACATGCGCGGCCTGTTCAGCGCGATGTTCGCTGTCGAAGGCGTTCGCCAGGCCCAGGAGAAGTATGGCAAGGGCAAGGTCGTCACTGGCGAGCAGGCCCGCTGGGGCTACGAGAACCTGAACCTGACGCAGGCCAAGCTGGATGCGCTGGGCTTCAAGGGCGTGCTGCGCCCGGTCTCCACCAGCTGCCAGGACCACATGGGTGCCAACTGGGCCCGCATCCACACGTGGGACGGCAGCAAGTGGCAGTTCTCCAGCGACTGGTACCAGGCCGACGAACAGATCATCAAGCCGATGGTCAAGGCGGCGGCTGACAAGTACGCTGCCGAGAAGAAGATCAGCCGCCGCGCCGCGTCGGACTGCCAGGGCTAAACCCACACCCGCCGCAAGGCGGGAATCACCCCTGCGCGCGGCACCCCTTGAAAAGGGCTCCCGGCGCGCAGCGGGTGGGCGGCTGACTTCAGCCGCCATTCACAAGACCGGCGTGCCGCGTCTTGTGAATGGTCCACGAGGAAATCACCATGAGCAGCACCCCCAACATTGTTCTCAACGTCAACGGCATCGAGGTCATCTACAACCACGTGATCCTGGTCCTCAAGGGCGTGTCGCTGAACGTGCCGGAAGGCAAGATCGCGGCCGTTCTGGGTGGCAACGGCGCGGGCAAGACCACCACGCTGCGCGCCATCTCCAACCTGCTCAAGGGCGAGCGGGGCGAGGTCACCAAAGGCAGCATCGAGTTGCGCGGTGAACGCATCGAAAACCTCAGCCCTGCCGACCTGGTCAACCGGGGTGTGGTGCAGGTCATGGAGGGGCGCCACTGCTTCGCCCACCTGACCATCGAAGAAAACCTCATGACCGGGTCCTACACCCGCAAGGACAAGGCCGAGATCGCGCGCAACCTGGAAAAGGTCTACACCTACTTCCCGCGCCTGAAGACACGCCGCACCTCGCAAGCGGCCTACACCTCGGGCGGGGAGCAGCAGATGTGCGCCATCGGTCGCGCGCTGATGGCCAACCCCAGCGTGGTGCTGCTGGACGAACCGTCGATGGGCCTGGCACCACAAATCGTGGAAGAGGTGTTCGAAATCGTGAAGGACCTCAACACCAAGGAGAAGGTGACCTTCCTGATCGCCGAACAGAACACCAACATGGCGCTGAAGTACGCCGACTACGGCTACATCATGGAAAGCGGCCGCATCGTGATGGACGGCGCTGCCAGCGACCTGCGCAACAACGAGGACGTCAAGGAGTTCTACCTGGGCATGGGTGGCGGCGAGCGCAAGAGCTTCAAGGACGTGAAGTCGTACAAGCGGCGCAAGCGCTGGCTTGCATAAGGAACACCCCCGCGCCGCGGAACTTGACGCACCCCCGCGCCGCCTGCGGCGTCACCCCCTCCAGGGGGCAACACCAGCGGCCCGGCGGAGCCGGTTCCGCGGTGTTCTCGAATCAGACACCTCACCCGCACCTCTGTGGTTTTCGCTATGACCGAACACTTCGACGCCCTGGAAACCCGATCGCCCGCCGAGCGTGAGGCGGCGCAGATGGCCGCCCTGCCGGGCCAGCTGGCGCACGCGAAGCAGCACAGCGCGGCCTTTGCCGACATCCTGCGTGACATCGATGTCTCGGGTATCAACAGCCGCGTGGCGCTCGCCCGCCTTCCGGTCACGCGCAAGAGCGAACTGCTGGAACGCCAGAAGGCGCATCGGCCGCACGATGCCTTTGGCGGCTTTTCGGCACTGGTGCGCGGCCCGGCCATGTCCCGCATCTTTGCCAGCCCCGGACCGATTTACGAACCTGAGGGTGCGAGCAAGGATTACTGGCGTGCCGGCCGTGCGCTGTTTGCCGCCGGCTTTCGTGCGGGGGAGCTGGTACACAACAGTTTCAGCTATCACATGACGCCCGGGGCTTTCATCCTCGAATCGGGCGCCCATGCCGTGGGCTGTACCGTGTTCCCTGGCGGCATTGGCCAGACCGAGCAGCAGCTCGAAGCCATGGTTGATCTCAAGCCGGACGCCTACACCGGCACACCCAGCTTCCTGCGCATCCTGCTGGAAAAAGCCGCCGAGACCGGTATCGACCTGCGCAGCCTGAAGAAGGCGTCGGTCGGTGGCGAAGCCTGCCCGCCGAGCCTGACGGCGTGGTTCAAGGAGCGCGGTGTGGATGTCTACCAGACGTATGCCACCGCCGATCTGGGACTGGTGGCCTACGAGACTGCCGCGCGCGAGGGCCTGGTGGTGGATGAGGGTGTGATCGTCGAGATCGTACGTCCGGGCACCGGCACGCCGGTAGCCGATGGTGAAGTGGGGGAACTGGTGGTCACCACGCTGAACGCCGCCTACCCACTGATCCGGTTCGGCACCGGTGATCTCTCGGCCATTCTGCCGGGCCCGTGCCCGACCGGTCGCACCGCCCCACGCATCAAGGGGTGGATGGGCCGCGCCGACCAGACCACCAAGATCAAGGGCATGTTCGTGCACCCCTCCCAGGTGGCCGAAATCACCCGGCGCTTCCCCGAAGTGGCGAGGGCACGGCTGGTCGTCAGCGGCGAAATGGCCAACGACCGCATGTGCCTGCAGGTGGAAACGCCCGAAGGCAGTGACGGCCTGCGCGAACGCATCGAGGCGGCCGTCCGCGAAGTGACCAAGCTACGCGGCGACGTTCAACTGGTCCGGCCCGGCAGCCTGCCCAATGACGGCAAGGTCATTGAGGACGCCCGCAGCTACCAGTGAGCGGCACACGTCCCTGTTGACCCGGGGTTTCCCCGGGGGACTGGGTACGTGTTTTCCGGGATGGGGTGGCGCCGGTGCCGGCCTAAGATCGGCAGCTGTGTCTGTCATCCACTGTTCCGGAGTTGTCATGAAAAAAATTCTCGCCCTGGCCCTGACCGCTGCTGCTGTGTCAGGTGCGTTTGCACAAGACTATCCCAGCAAGCCGATCACCCTGGTGGTTCCCTTTTCTCCGGGCCCGACGGACACGGTGGCCCGCCAGCTGGCCGAAGCGCTGCGCAAACCGCTCGGCGGCGCCAGCATCGTGATCGAGAACGCCGCCGGTGCGGGAGGCACGATTGGTGCCACCAAGGTGGCGCGCGCGGCGCCCGACGGTTACACCCTGCTGGTGTTCCACATCGGCATGGCTGCCACACCGTCGCTCTACCGCAAGCTGCAGTACAAGCCGCTGGAAGACTTCGAGTACCTGGGCATCATCAACGATGTGCCCATGACGCTCATCGGCGCGCCCAAGCTGCCAGCCAACACCTACCGCGATTTCGAGAACTACATCCGTGCCAACAGCGGCAAGCTCAACCTGGCCCATGCCGGTCTGGGTTCGGCTTCCCACCTGTGCGGCCTGATGTGGCAATCGGCAGTCAAGCTCGACAAGTCGATGACCACCATCGCCTACCGCGGTACCGGCCCGGCCATGAACGATCTGATCGGCGGACAGGTGGACGTGATGTGCGACCAGACCACCAACACGACACCCCAGATCGAGGGTGGGCGGGTCAAGGCCTTCGCCGTGACCACGGCCAAGCCGCTGAGTGGGCACAAGCTGCTCAAGGACTACCCCTCGCTGCAGGAGATGGGCCTCAAGGGCTTCGATCTGACCATCTGGCATGGCCTGTACGCTCCCAAGGGCACACCGGCGGACGTGCTCAAGAAGCTCAACGACGCCTTGCAGGTGGCCCTGAAGGACCCGGAATTCATCAAGCGCCAGGAAGCGCTGGGCGCCATTGTGGCAAGCGACAAGCGTGTGACGCCGGCAGGACACAAGGCTTTCGTGGCCAGCGAAATCACCAAGCTCAAGACCGTCATCGACGCAGCGGGCCAGTTCGCCGACTGACCGGCTCACCGCGCCTGCACACAAGGCCACCCAAGGGTGGCCTTTTTCATGGCGTCACGGCGGGTCACCGGTCAGCCATCCACCGGAGTGCCTGCCTTACACGCCCCAGACGAGTTCCACGCCCGCCTGCTCGCACCGTTGCAGCATGTCGATGAACGGGGCGCTGCGCACACGCAGGTTCACCGGGTCAAAGGCCGGGGGCAATTCGCCTCGGGCCTGGGCTTCTTCGCGCAGCCGTTGCTGCAGCGCCTCTTCGGCCTGCACCGCCTGGCGCAGTGCCACCACGGCGGCCGGCATTTCCTCCGGTCTCAGAATGCCCGGCCCATGCGGTGTTTTGCCCAGGATCTCGAGGATGCGCTGGCCATGCGCCTGCAGCATGACCAAGTCGCTGGTTTCGCGGGATTTGAATCGGTAGAGCGCCATCGCCATGTCCTGTGATGCCGCCATTCTGGCACCACCCGGCAGGCGCTTCGCTCCGCGGGTAAACCCGGTTGGATCTGCATATTTCATGTCTAAACTAATCAGGCATGAACACGCAAATACCGGCGCTGCGGCGCATCCTGTGCATCGGTGGCGGCCCGGCAGGCCTGTATTTCGGTCTGCTCATGAAGCGCCGTTTTCCGGCACTGGACGTGACCGTGGTCGAACGCAACCGTCCCTACGACACCTTCGGCTGGGGCGTGGTGTTCTCCGACCAGACGCTGGCCAACCTGCGCCGCGCCGACCCCGAGACGGCGCAAGCCATGCAGGACGCCTTCAACCACTGGGACGACATCGAGGTCTTCTACAAGGGCCGCAGCGTGCGTTCGGGCGGTCACGGCTTCATTGGCATCGGCCGCAAGCGGCTGCTCAACATCCTGCAGGACCGCTGCCATCAGCTGGGCGTGAACCTGGTGTTCGAGACCGATGTCACCGACGACCAGGCGCTGACGCAGCAATACAACGCCGACCTCGTCATCGCCAGCGACGGCCTGAACAGCCGCATCCGCACGCGCTACGAACACACCTTCCAGCCCGACATCGACACCCGCCTGTGCCGCTTCGTCTGGCTGGGCACCAAGAAGACGTTTGACGCCTTCACCTTCGCCTTCGAACAGACCGAACACGGCTGGTTCCAGGCGCACGCCTACCAGTTCGACGACGAGACCTCGACCTTCATCGTCGAAACGCCCGAGCCGGTCTGGAAAGCCCATGGCATCGAGGACATGAGCCAGGAAGACGGCATCGCTTTCTGC
The DNA here is from genome assembly GCA_046074205.1 of Hydrogenophaga sp. GTDB lineage: Bacteria > Pseudomonadota > Gammaproteobacteria > Burkholderiales > Burkholderiaceae_C > Hydrogenophaga. The sequence goes on along the minus strand of JBJTNV010000087.1, from coordinate 7,429 downwards.
GAAAAGCTGTTCGCCCGGTACCTCGACGGCAATGCCCTGATCAGCAACGCCAGGCACCTGCGCGGCTCGGCCAACTGGATTCGTTTCCCCCGCGTGATCTGCCGCACCTGGGTGCACTGGCAGGAAATTGGCCCCCACGCTGCGCCGCTGGGCGGGTCGCTGTCCCAGGACGGGGAAGGGTCCCGGTCCTGGCCGGAACCGGGGGTCGATCCGGCTGAGGGCGGCCCGGCGCCGGTTCGCGCCCGACGCGTTCCCATCGTGCTGATGGGCGACGCGGCGCACACCGCGCACTTCTCCATTGGCAGCGGCACCAAGCTGGCACTGGAAGACGCGATCGACCTGGCCGACGAATTCTCGAAGAACACGGGCGCCGACATGGCCTCCGTGCTGCAGGGCTATGAAGCCCGCCGCAGCGTGGAGGTGCTCAAGATCCAGAACGCCGCGCGCAACTCCACCGAGTGGTTCGAGCACGTGGACCGCTACACCGGCATGGAGATCGAGCAGTTCGCCTACTCGCTGCTCACGCGCAGCCAGCGCATCAGCCACGAGAACCTGCGCCTGCGCGATGCACAGTGGCTGGAGGGCTACGAAAGCTGGTTGCAAGCCAAGGCCGGTGGCCGCAGCGCCGGCGGTCAACCCACGCCGCCCATGCTGCTGCCACTGACCGTGCGCGGCGTGACACTGAAGAACCGCATCGTCGTCTCGCCGATGGCGCAGTACAAGGCCACGGACGGTGTGGTCGGCGACTGGCATCTGATGCACCTGGGCGCACGCGCCGTCGGCGGCGCGGCGCTGGTGATGGTGGAGATGACCAGCCCGACGCCCGACGGCCGCATCACACCCGGCTGCCCGGGGCTGTGGAACGACGCGCAGCAGGCGGCACTGGCCCGCATCGTCGACTTTGCTCGCCACAACGGCGGCGCCAGGATGGGCCTCCAGCTCGGCCACAGTGGCCCCAAGGGCTCGACGCAGCTCGGCTGGGAAGCGATGGACGAGCCACTGGCCAGCGGCAACTGGTCACTGCTGTCGGCCAGTGCAGTGCCTTACGGCGAACAGAACCAGGTGCCCAAGGCCATGACGCGGACCGACATGGACGCCATGACCGCAGCCTTCGTCGACTCCACGAAACGTGCCGCCGCCGCCGGCTTCGACTGGCTCGAACTGCACTGCGCCCACGGCTACCTGCTCTCGGCCTTCATCTGCCCGCTGACCAACCAGCGCAGCGACGAGTACGGCGGCTCGCTGGCCAACCGCTGCCGCTACCCGCTGGAAGTGTTCGCCGCGATGCGCGCCGTGTGGCCCGCCGACCGGCCCATGAGCGTGCGCATTTCGGCGCACGACTGGGCGCCCGGCGGCAACACGCCCGACGACGCGGTCGCCATCGCGCGCCTGTTCAAGGCGGCGGGCTGCGACGTGATCGACGTGTCATCGGGCCAGACCACCCGGCAGGCGAAACCGGTCTACGGCCGCATGTACCAGACCCCGTTCGCCGACCGCGTGCGCAACGAAGCCGGCATCCTGACCATGGCGGTGGGGGCCATCAGCGAAGCTGACCACGCCAACAGCATCATTGGCGCCGGCCGCGCCGATCTCTGCGCCGTGGCCCGTCCGCACCTGGCCGATCCGGCCTGGACGCTGCACGAGGCGGCGAAGCTGCAGACCCGTGCCATTGACTGGCCGCTGCCCTACCTCAGCGGTCGCGATCAGCTCTACCGCGACATCGCGCGCCAGCAGGCCTTGCAAGGTTCGGCTGTCACGCAAGACCCGGCAGAAACCACATGAATGCCCTGCCCGACACCCTCGACCTCGAAGCCCGTGCGCACAGCGAGCACGCGCAGGCGCTGCGCCTGTGGCTGCGCCTGCTGACCTGCTCACAGCTGATTGAAAAGCGCGTGCGCACCAGCCTGCGCGCGCAGTTTGACACCACCCTGCCGCGCTTCGACCTGATGGCCCAGCTCGAGCGCCACGCCGATGGCCTGAAGATGAAGGAGCTGTCACAGCGGCTCATGGTCACCGGCGGCAATGTCACCGGCATCACCGACCAGCTGGTGGCCGAGGGTCTGGTGGAACGCATGGCGGTCGAAGGCGATCGCCGTGCCTTCCTGGTGCGCCTCACGCCCGCCGGCCGTGACGCCTTCGAACGCATGGCGGTGCAACACGAACAGTGGATCGTGCAGGCCTTCGCGGGCCTCTCCGCGCGCGAACTCGAGCAGTTGCACAAGCTGCTGGGCAAGGTGAAACAGCATCAACTGGATATCGAATGAAACACCCGATCCCCGACCACAACCCCATGCGCGGCCAGTACCGCGCCGTCGCCGCCGGGCAGCCCAGGCACTTCGCCCTGAGCGTGCAGGACGGCGTGGCCACCGTCACCCTGAACCGGCCCGAACGCAAGAACCCGCTGACCTTCGACTCCTACGCCGAGCTGCGCGACTGGTTCCTGGGTCTGCAGCGCGCCACCGACATCCAGGCGGTGGTGATCACCGGCGCCGGGGGCAACTTCTGTTCCGGCGGTGACGTGCACGAAATCATCGGCCCGCTCACGCAGATGACCATGCCCGAGCTGCTGGCCTTTACCCGCATGACCGGCGCGCTGGTCAGCGCCATGCGCGCCTGCCCGCAGCCCATCGTGGCGGCCCTGGACGGTATCTGTGCCGGCGCCGGCGCCATGATGGCGCTGGCCTCTGACCTGCGCCTGGGCACGCCCGCCGCCACCGTCGCCTTCCTGTTCACCCGCGTCGGGCTGGCCGGCGCCGACATGGGCGCCTGCGCCCTGCTGCCACGCATGATCGGCCAGGGTCGCGCCAGTGAACTGCTGTTCACCGGCCGCGCCATGAGCGCGCAGGAGGGCCACGCCTGGGGCTTCTTCAACGCGCTGCACGAGAGCGGGGCCCTGCTGCCCGCCGCGCACCAGCTGGCGTCGCAACTGGCCCAAGGCCCCACCTTCGCCCACGGCATGACCAAGACCATGCTGCACCAGGAATGGGCCATGACACTGGACCAGGCGATAGAGGCCGAAGCCCAGGCGCAGGCCATCTGCATGCAGACGCAGGACTTCCGCCGGGCCTACGAAGCCTTCGCGGCCAGGCAACGCCCCCAGTTCCAGGGCGACTGATCAGGACACCCCATGGTCGCCTTCGAACACCCGCACCCGCACGGCACCCTGGCGCCGACTGCACACCTTGAACTGCCGTTTTTCGACGATGCCCACCGTGCGCTGGCCAACGGCCTGGTGGCCTGGGTGCGCGGACAGCGCGTCGATGAATCCGACGACCGCGCCGCCTGCAAGGAGTGGGTTCAGCGCCTGGGCGCGGCCGGCTGGCTGCGCTACTGCGTACCCGACGCACACGGCGGCGCCCTGCCTGCGCTCGATTCGCGCGCGCTGGTGATCCTGCGCGAGACACTGGCTTACCACTCGCCGCTGGCTGACTTCGCGTTTGCCATGCAGGGGCTGGGCAGCGGCGCCATCACGCTGGCCGGCACGCCCGAGCAGCAGGCGCGTTACCTGCGTGCCGTGGCCACCGGCGAGAAGATCGCCGCCTTCGCCCTGAGCGAGCCCGAGGCAGGCTCCGACGTGGCGGCCATGGCCTTGCGTGCCACGCCGGCAGCCACCGGCTGGGTCCTGAACGGGCAAAAAACCTGGATCAGCAATGGCGGCATGGCCGACTTTTACGTCACCTTCGCCAAGACCGAGCCGCACGCCGGTGCGCGCGGCATCAGCGCCTTTATCGTCGACGCCGACGCACCCGGCCTGGACGCCAGCGCACACATCCAGGTGATGGCGCCGCACCCACTGGCCTCGCTCAACTTCGATAACTGCTCCGTTGGTCAGAACGCGCTGGTCGGCACGGTCAACGGCGGCTTCAAGCTCGCGATGCAGACGCTGGACATCTTCCGTGCGTCCGTCGCCGCCGCCGCGCTGGGGATGGCGCGCCGCGCCTTTGCGGAAGCCGTGGCCCACGCCAAGTGTCGCAAGATGTTCGGCCAGACCCTGGCCGACTTGCAGCTCACCCAGGCGCGACTGGGGGAAATGAGCGCGCTCGTCGACGCCGCCGCGTTGCTGACCTACCGCGCGGCGTGGCAACGCGACCGCAGCGCCACCGGCGGTGCCGGCACTCCGGCCTACACCGCGGCAGCCGCCGCCGCCAAGCTGACCGCCACCGAACACGCACAGAAGGTCATCGACATGGCCTTGCAGCTGTTCGGTGGGCGCGGCGTACAGGTGGGCAGCGTGGTCGAACACCTCTACCGCGACATCCGATCGCTGCGCATTTACGAGGGCGCGAGCGAGGTGCAGTTGCTGATTCTGGGCAAAGCCGCCCTCAAGGCCTGATGTTGGAGATGTCCATGAATGCCTGTCCGTCGGCTCAGACCGATCGTTTCGTGCACGACCGCCTGCCACCGCCCGAGCTGTGGCCCGAACGGCGCCACGACCTGCCGGAATTGCAGGCCCTGCCGGCACAGCTCAACCTGGTGCAGGCCCTGTTCGACCGCGCCTTCGCCGCCGGACACGCCGATCGCCCGCTGTTGCGCAGCGACGAGCGCACGCTGAGCTACGCACAGGCGCGCGCCGAGGTGAACCGTTTCGCCAACGCACTGGCCGGTCTGGGTCTGCAGCCGGGCAACCGCGTGCTGCTGCGCGGCGGCAACTCCATCGCCATGGCGCTGGCCTGGCTGGCCGTGGTGCAAAGTGGCCTGATCGCGGTGGCCACCATGCCACTGCTGCGCGCTACCGAACTCAAGGCCATCCTCGACAAGGCCCGGCCCTCGGCCGCGCTGTGCGACGTGAAGCTGCAGGACGAACTCAAGGCCGCCCTGGCGTTGAGCCCGGACACGGCTGCCCTGCCGCTGCGCCTGTTCAACACCGGCGATGCCGCGGTGGTCGCGGACCCTTCGCTCGAAGCACTGGCCCGCCACGCCAGCGACCAGGCCACGCCTTGCCCCACCAGCGCCGATGACATCGCGCTGCTGGCCTTCACCTCCGGCACCACCGGCAGCCCCAAGGCCGCCGTGCACACCCACCGCGACGTGCTGGCCGCCTGCGAAACCTGGCCACGTCACGTGCTGCGGGCCACGTCCGACGACATCGTCATGGGTTCGCCGCCGCTGGCCTTCACCTTTGGTCTGGGCGGCCTGCTGGTGTTTCCCATGTGGGCGGGTGCGTCGGTCTATTTCCCGTCGATTCCCTATACCCCGGAGGCGATGGTGAAGCTGATCGGCCAGGTCGGCGCAACCATCTGCTACACCGCGCCCACCTTCTACCGCCAGATGGCACCGTTCGCGAAGCAGCACGGCGTGGGCCGACTGCGCATCAGCGTGAGTGCGGGCGAGGGCCTGCCTGACGCCACGCGCCAGCTCTGGAAGGAGGCCAGCGGCATCGAAATGCTCGACGGCATCGGCGCCACCGAGATGTTCCACATCTTCATCTCGGCTGCGCCCGACGAGGTCAAACGCGGCGCGATCGGCCGCGTGGTGCCCGGCTACCAGGCCAGGATCGTGAACGAGCAGGGTGAAGAACTCTCGCGCGGCCAGGTCGGCCGACTCGCCGTCAAGGGCCCCACCGGCTGCCGCTACCTCGACGACAGTCGCCAGGCGAACTACGTGCAGGACGGCTGGAACTACCCCGGCGACGCTTTCCTGCAGGACGATGACGGCTACTTCGTCTACCAGGCGCGCACCGACGACATGATCATCACCGCCGGCTACAACGTGGCCGGCCCCGAAGTGGAGGCTGCGCTGTTGCAGCACCCGGCAGTGGCCGAATGCGGCGTGGTCGGCAAACCCGATGATGAGCGCGGCATGATCATCCTGGCCTACGTGGTACTCAAGGCGGGCGAGGCGGCCGACGCGGCCCAGACCCAGGTGCTGCAGGACCACGTCAAACACACGCTGGCACCGTACAAATACCCCCGCGAAATCCGGTTCGTGGCGACGCTGCCACGCACTGAAACCGGCAAACTGCAACGCTTTGCGCTGCGCAAGATGGCCACCACACACCCGGCCTGAGTCGACAGAAGGACCCGTCATGCAATTCCTGCAACCGCCCGGCTGGGCCGCCCCAAAGGGTTACGCCAACGGCGTGGCGGCCCGTGGCACCCTGGTGTTCGTCGGTGGCCAGATCGGCTGGAACCGAGAGCAGCAGTTCGAAAGCGACGACTTCATCGCCCAGACCCGGCAGGCGCTGCAAAACGTGCACGCCGTGCTGGCGTGTGCGGGCGCCGGGCCCGAGCACATGGTGCGCATGACCTGGTACATCATCGACCGGGATGAATACAACGCCCGCCTGAGGGAACTGGGAACGGTCTATCGCGACGTGATGGGCAAACACTTCCCAGCCATGACCTGTGTCGAGGTCGCGCGCCTGGTCGAGGCAAGGGCGCGGGTCGAGATCGAAGTGACCGCCGTGCGCCCCGACTGACGGGCGCCACGCGGGATAATTCCGGATTGCCTTGAGACTTACCGGATATCCCCATGAGCTTTGCCCCCCTGCAGAACGACACTTTCCTGCGCGCCTGCCTGCGCCAGTCCACCGACCACACGCCGGTGTGGCTGATGCGCCAGGCTGGCCGTTATTTGCCCGAGTACTGCGCCACGCGCGCCAAGGCTGGCTCGTTCATGGGCCTGGCAACGAACGTGGACTACGCGACCGAGGTGACGCTGCAGCCGCTGGAGCGCTACGCGCTGGACGCAGCGATCCTGTTCTCGGACATCCTCACGGTGCCGGACGCGATGGGCCTGGGCCTGACGTTCCAGCAGGGCGAGGGACCGAAGTTCGCGCGCAACATCCGCACCGAAGCCGACGTGGCCACGCTGGCCGTGCCGGACATGGACAAGCTGCGTTATGTGTTCGACGCCGTCACCAGCATCCGCAAGGCACTCAATGGCCGGGTGCCGCTGATCGGTTTTTCGGGCAGCCCCTGGACGCTGGCCTGCTACATGGTGGAAGGCGGCGGTTCGGACGACTACCGCGCCGTCAAGACGCTGATGTACCGCCGCCCCGACCTGATGCACCGCATGTTGGCCATCAACGCCGACGCGGTGGCGCTGTACCTCAACACGCAGATTGACGCCGGCGCGCAGGCGGTGATGGTGTTTGACAGCTGGGGCGGGGTGCTGGCCGATGGCAACTTCCAGGACTTCAGCCTGGCCTACACGCGCCGCGTGCTGGCGCAGCTCAAGCGCACGGGGGTGGACGGCCAAGTGGTGCCGCGCATTGTGTTCACCAAGGGTGGCGGTCTGTGGCTGCAAGACATGAAGCCGCTGGACTGCGAGGTGCTGGGCCTGGACTGGACGGTGAACCTGGGCGCTGCCCGCGCGCTGGTGGGCAGCGGCGAACACGCCAAGGCCTTGCAAGGCAACATCGACCCCAACGTGCTGTTTGCAGAACCGGCGCAAATTGCCGCCGAGGCCGAGCGCGTGCTGCGCAGCT
>JBJTNV010000086.1:0-11183 GCA_046074205.1 Hydrogenophaga sp. | reverse complement strand
CGCACCCTGCGCCTTCAGATACGCGACCACGCGATGCACTTCGTCGTCGCTGACGAACGCGCCGTGCACGCGCACCGGCAAGCCCGTGCCGCTCGCCATGTAGAGCATGTCGCCCATGCCCAGCAGCGCCTCCGCGCCCATGTGGTCCAGAATGGTGCGGCTGTCGATCTTGCTCGACACCTGGAACGACAGGCGGGTCGGGATGTTGGCCTTGATCAGGCCGGTGATCACGTCCACGCTGGGCCGCTGCGTCGCCAGGATCAGGTGGATGCCGGCCGCGCGCGCCTTTTGCGCCAGGCGGGCGATCAGCTCCTCGATCTTCTTGCCCACCACCATCATCAGGTCGGCCAGCTCGTCGATCACCACCACGATGTGCGGCAGGCGCTCCAGCGGCTCGGGCTGCTCGGGCGTGAGGCTGAACGGGTTGCCAATGGACTCGCCACGCGCCTTGGCCTCGTCGATCTTGGTGTTGAAACCCGCCAGGTTGCGCACACCCATCTTGCTCATGAGCTTGTAGCGCTTTTCCATCTCGGCCACGCACCAGTTCAGGCCATTGGCCGCCTGCTTCATGTCGGTCACCACCGGGCACAGCAGGTGCGGAATGCCTTCATAGACGCTCAGCTCCAGCATCTTGGGGTCGATCAGCAGCAGGCGCACGTCCTTGGCGTCGGCCTTGTAGAGCAGCGACAGGATCATGGCGTTGATGCCCACCGACTTGCCCGAACCGGTGGTGCCGGCCACCAGGCAGTGCGGCATCTTGGCCAGATCGGCCACCACCGGCAAACCGGCGATGTCCTTGCCCAGCCCCATGGTCAGCAGGCTCTTGGCGTCGTTGTAGACCTGTGACCCGAGGATCTCGCTGAGCTTGATGGTCTGGCGCTTGGCGTTGGGCAGCTCCAGCGCCATCAGGTTCTTGCCCGGAATGGTCTCGATCACGCGGATCGACACCAGCGAGAGCGAACGCGCCAGATCGCGGCTGAGGTTGACGATCTGCGAACCCTTCACGCCCGTGGCCGGCTCGATCTCGTAGCGCGTGATCACCGGGCCGGGCGCCGCCGCCACCACCCGCACCTCGACGCCGAAGTCCTTGAGCTTCTTCTCGATCAGGCGGCTGGTCATCTCCAGCGTCTGCGCGTCCACGCCCTGCTGGTGCGCCGGCGCGCTGTCCAGCAGGTCCACCTGCGGCAGCTTGCTGTCGGGCATTTCGATGAACAGCGGCTTCTGGCGTTCCTTGGCCACGCGTTCGCTCTTGGGAACATCCACCACCGTCGGCTCGATCACGACCGGCGTCGGATGCTGCTCCTCGATTTCTTCGCGCTCGACCGCCACCACCTCCTCGCGTTCACGGGCCGCCTGCTCACCAATACGCTGGTCCTCCACCGCCTCGCGCTGCTCGCGCCGCGACCGCATCCAGCCATCGAGCCGGCTACCCAGACCTTCGGCCCAATGGGCCCACGAGAAGCGGAACACGTGCGGCAAGGCCGCCAGGCACAAGGCCAGCGACAGCAGTGCGCTGCCGTTGAAGCCCAGCCAGTGCATGGCCAACGGTCCCAGGCTGTGCCCGATGATCCCGCCCGAAGACCCTGGCAGCGCAGCCTCCAACCGATACAGACGGGTCCACTCCAGCACCGCACTGGCCGGCAACAGCGCCGCCATGCCCACCCAGAAGGCCGCCGATGAGTGACGCCAGCGCAGCCACCAGCGCCCCGGCGCGAGGCCATCGGTCGCATCGTCGGGCGGCGCTTCCGGCTCACCGCGAATCCAGCCCGCCAGGGCCGACAGCCAGGTCCGCAGCGCCGCCAGCAGGGCCCACCAGACCGTCCACCCGAACACGAAGTAACTGCCGTCCGCCAGCAGCGCACCGAGTTGTCCGCCCCAGTTGCGCACTTCGGACCGCACACCGGTCGTGCTCCAGGCCGGATCGGCTGGCGAATAGCTCACCAGTGCCAGCGACCAGAATGCCAAGGCGGCCAGACCCAGCAGCAGACCGATTTCCTGTGCAAAACGAGAGAACACGCCCGGCGTGGTCTGCTGGCGGTCCGCATTGAGGGTGTTGAGTGAGTAGGTCATGGAGGGGGACGGAATCCCGAAGGAGCTTACCCCAAGACCACAGCCCAGCCCGGTCCGGCATTCACCTGCAACCGCTGCACGCCGAGGGTGCGGGCCGCCAGTCAACCCGGCGCACGCACGTGCTCATGAACCACGGTGCGCCCCTGGGCGTCGACTTCGATCAAGCCACGACGTTGCAAATCCTTCATCACCCGGCTGACCATTTCACGCGAGGCCCCGATCACGCGGGCCAGGCCCTGTCGTGAAACGCGCTCGCGAATGATCAGCCGGCCTGCCGCGTCCTGCCGGGCCATGTCCAGCAGCGCCCGCACCACCCGGCCGTACACATCCAACAGGGCCAGTGACTCGATCTTGCGGTCCGCGTCACGCAAGCGGTCAACCAACCCCCTCATCAGGGAGTAGGCCAAGACGTTGTTCTCTGCCAGGCAGCGCGCGAACCCGGCCTGTCCGATGATGAGCAGATCGGTCGGCACCTCGGCACACACGGTTGCCGAATGCGGCTGCCTGTCGATCAGGCTCATCTCACCGATGCAGTCGCCGGGATGAACCTGTGCGAGAACAACCTCACGCCCCCGTGCATCGGCCGTGAAAACACGCGCCCGCCCGCAGATCACGATGGCCAGGCGATCCGATATCTGGCCCTGCTCGACAATCACCTCACCCCGCCGGCACCGGTATTGCCTGGCGGTGGGCAGCAGGGCCTCGGCCTGTGCCGGGGTCAGGGTGGCAAACAAAGGCACGCGGCGGATCAGTTCCAGGGTGGTCAGTGCGGGCATGCGGCTATTTCCGGGTTCGGACGGCCATGGCCATGGCCCTACTTACAATGAACGACGGGTCACCGGCCACCGGCTACTCGCCACAAGACGTTGGACATCTCAGCCCCACAATCCCCGGGGCAACAGAAGCATGAAGCATACAAAAGTATTGATTTTGGGCTCCGGCCCGGCGGGCTATACCGCCGCCATCTACGCCGCCCGTGCCAACCTCAACCCGCTGCTGATCACCGGCATCGCCCAGGGGGGCCAGCTCATGACCACCACGGAAGTGGACAACTGGCCCGCCGATGTGCAGGGTGTGCAGGGGCCCGAGCTGATGCAGCGCTTTCTCCAGCATGCCGAGCGCTTCAACACCGACATCGTGTTTGACCACATCAACGCGGTCGACCTGTCCAAACGCCCGTTTGTGCTCCAGGGCGACAGCGGGGAATACAGCTGCGACGCATTGATCATTGCCACAGGCGCTTCCGCCCGGTACCTGGGTCTGCCATCCGAAGAAGCCTTCATGGGCAAGGGCATTTCCGCGTGCGCCACCTGTGACGGTTTTTTCTACCGTGGCCAGGACGTCGCCGTGGTCGGTGGCGGCAACACGGCAGTGGAAGAAGCGCTGTACCTGTCCAATATCGCCCGCAAGGTCAGCCTGATCCACCGCCGTGACAGCTTCAAGGCTGAAGCCATCATGGTCGACAAACTCATGGATAAGGTGAAGGAAGGCCGGATCGAGCTCAAGCTGCACAGCGTGCTGGACGAGGTGCTGGGCGACCCCATGGGGGTCACCGGCGTGCGCCTGAAGCATGTGCAGACGGGCGCCACCGAAGAGCTGACCGTCAAAGGTTGCTTCATCGCCATCGGCCACAGCCCCAATACCGATATCTTCAAAGGCCAGCTGGACATGAAGGACGGTTACCTGGTCACCCGCATGGGCAACGGCGGCATGGCGACCATGACCAGTGTGCCGGGGGTGTTCGCTGCTGGCGACGTTCAGGACCACGTCTACCGCCAGGCCATCACCAGCGCCGGCACCGGCTGTATGGCGGCGCTGGATGCACAGCGCTTCCTGGAGAATTCGTAACTACCCCCGCCGCGCTGCGCGCGTCCCCCCTCCTCTGGCGCCTTCGGCCGGGGAGGAGGGCGGCACCTGCGGCCGGGCCAAGCCCGTTCCGCGGTGCCCCTTGAACAGGGCACGCGACCCGGTCAGTGCTTGCCGCTGGCCGGCTCACTCAGGTACAAATCCTTCACATTGCATATAATGGCGGGCTTTGCTGCAAATGGCTCCCGGGTCCTGCGCTGCAAATTCAGGGTTACCGCCACCCTTTTTCTGGCGAGGTGAGGCCCCTACCGCACGGGTAGCGGCCGTTTGATGAGATCGGAGTGTCCTCATGGCACGCGTCTGCGACGTCACGGGCAAGAAGCCCATGGTCGGGAACAATGTTTCCCACGCCAACAACAAAACCAAGCGCCGGTTCCTGCCGAACCTGCAATACCGCCGTTTCTGGGTCGAGAGCGAGAACCGCTGGGTTCGCCTGCGCGTTTCGGGTGCTGCCCTGCGCCTGATTGACAAGAACGGTATTGACGCTGTGCTCGCCGACCTGCGCGCACGTGGTCAGGCTTAAGGAGCACACACCATGGCAACCAAAGGCGGACGCGAAAAGATCAAGCTGGAATCCACTGCGGGTACCGGCCACTTCTACACCACCTCCAAAAACAAGAAAACCACGCCCGAGAAAATGCTGATCAAGAAATTTGATCCGAAAGCTCGCAAGCACGTGGACTACAAGGAAGTGAAGCTGAAGTAATCCAGCCCGCTTCGTTCGAAAAAAAACCGCTGTTTTCACAGCGTTTTTTTTATGCTCCGCACAGAGCGCGCGGTACCAGCCAGCCTCTCGCGCGCGTGGTCGCGTTCAGACGTGCGCGGAGCGCAACCGGACGGAGAAATCACGCAGCGCGGCAATACCGCTGCCTTCGGCCCGCCGGCACCAGGCCTGCAAATCGGCAGCCAGCTGTTCGCGCGTCGCATTCGTACCCGTCCACAGGGCACGCAACTCCTCGCGCATGGACACCATTTTCTCCAGCACCGGATGCTCGGCCCGCGCCAGCGCCAGCTGGGGCTTGACGTCCGCAGGCACCTTGTCATCGTCGCGGTGCAGCCAGCGACGCGCCGCCCGCAGCACACGGGCGTCCGCACTGCGTGCCTTGACCCCGTCCAGCTCACGCTGGCAGGCGGCTCGCAGCTCGCGGGCGTAACCGGCCATGACCTCGTACCGGTTGGCAATCAGGGCTTCCAGGGTTTTTTCGTCAGCCACCGGCTTCACGTCGCCAAAGGCCAGCTTGGGCGGCAGCTTCTTGACCGTGGCCAGTCCCAGGCCTTTGAGCACGCTGATGTAGAGCCAACCGATGTCGAACTCATAGGGCTTGACCGACAGCTTGGCCGATGTCGGATAGGTGTGGTGGTTGTTGTGCAACTCTTCACCGCCGATCAGGATACCCCAGGGGCTGACATTGGTGCTGGCGTCGTGTGCCTCGAAGTTGCGGTAGCCCCAGTAGTGACCAATGCCGTTGATGATGCCGGCGGCGGTCACAGGAATCCAAGCCATCTGGATGGCCCAGATCGTCAGGCCGAATGCACCGAACAGCGCCACGTCCAGGATCAGCATGATGGAAACACCCAGCGCCGAGTGGCGTGAATACAGGTTCCGTTCGATCCAGTCGTCTGGCGTGTTGTGCCCGTACCGCTCCAGGGTGTCCTGGTTTTTGGCTTCCGCCCGGTAAAGCTCGCTGCCCTCCCAGAACACCTTCTGGATGCCGTACACCACGGGGCTGTGCGGGTCGCCTTCGCGTTCGCACTTCGCGTGGTGTTTGCGGTGGATGGCCGTCCACTCACGGGTCACCATGCCAGTGGTCAGCCACAGCCAGAAGCGGAAAAAGTGGGATGCAATGGGGTGCAGATCCAGCGCACGGTGCGCGCAATGGCGGTGGAGGTAAATGGTCACACTCGCGATGGTGATGTGGGTCAGCACCAGAACCGTGAGGATGGCCTGCCACCAGGTGGCCCCCGTGAGTCCTTTGTCCAGCCAGACCAGCAGGCCGTCCCACAGCGCGGGGCCCGAGATTTCAAAAGCAGTCATTCAATTCCCAGCAATACCGCCCGGCGCGGGCGAAAACGTGCCGCACGGCAAGCCGCGCGGCACGCAAATTTTACCGATCCCGTCCCGTTCACCCAAGTGGGAGACCCTCCACGGGGCGGTGGGCGAAAACCACCGCTGGCGACCTGGGTTAGCCCCGGGCCTCAAGCCTTGCGCAGCCAGGCAGCCGCAAAAAACCCGTCGGTGCCGTGCCGGTGCGGCCAAAGTCGCAGGAAACGCCCCCCCTCGCCCCGGCACACAGCCAATGGATTGGTCACATGCGCGTCGGCCAGCAGCTGTGACACCGGCACCGGTTCAAAATCGGGGTGCTCGGCGCTGAAGGCCTCGGCAACCGCTTCGTTTTCCTGCGGCAGCAGGCTGCAGGTGGCGTAGACCAGCCGCCCGCCGGGTTTGAGTAGCCGAGCTGCGCTGGTCAGGATGCGTTGCTGCAGCTCGGCCTGCGCCGCCACGGTCTCGGGCGTCTGGCGCCACTTCAGGTCCGGGCTGCGACGCAGCGTGCCCAGGCCGGAGCACGGCGCGTCCACCAGCACACGGTCCAGCTTGCCGGCCAGTCGCTTGATGCGCTCGTCGCGCTCATGCGCGATGGCCACCGGGTGCACGTTGGACAGCCCGCTGCGCGCCAGCCGCGGCTTGATGGCGTCGAGCCGGTGCGCCGAGGTGTCGAAGGCGTAGAGCCGGCCCGTGTTTTTCATGGCCGCGCCCAGTGCCAGCGTCTTGCCGCCGGCGCCGGCGCAGAAGTCGGCCACCATCTCGCCACGCTTGGGGGCCAGCAGCAGGGCCAGCAACTGCGAGCCTTCGTCCTGAACCTCCACCTCGCCGCTGGCGAACACCGGCAGCTTGGACAGGTTGGGCTTGCCCTGCAGGCGGATGCCCAGCGGCGAATGGGGCGTCGGTTCGGCACCCAGACCGGCGGAGCGGATGTCGGCCAGCACCGCGTCACGTTTCTTCTTCAGCGCATTCACGCGCAGGTCCAGCGGCGCGGGCTGCAGCAGGCTGGCGGCCAGGGCATCAAATTCGTCGCCAACCTGATCGCGCAGGGCCGAGGCCAGCCACTCGGGCAGGTTGTGGCGGTGCGGTGCCATCAGGCCGGCGTCGGTGACCTTGTCGCAGGCGTCCAGCCAGATTTTCTCGGGGTCGGACAGCGCGCTCTTGAGGAAATCGCGGTCCCCGGGAAACCCGAGGATGGCCAGGCGCCGCCACTTGGAACCACTGCCGGAACGGGCCAGCGATTCGAAACGCAGGCGTTCGCGCAGCACGGAGAACACGGTGTCTGACAGCGTCGCGCGCTCGCGTGGCCCCAGCGACTTGTTCTCGCGGAAATGGCGGGCGACCACAGCGTCTGCCGGGTGGTCGAACTTGAAGACTTTTTCGATCAGGCTGGCGCTTTCGTCCAGCAGGGCTTTCGGGTGCATACCCGTATTCTCCCCCCTGCGCCGCTGACGCGGCTTCCCCCCTCCGTGGCGCGCCTGCGGCGCTTCGAGGGGGGACGGCCCCTGTGGCCGGGCAAAGCCCGTTCCACGGGGCCTTTGGACCGGGCACGCGCGCCGGGCACTTTGTGGTCTTTTTGCTGGAGAGCGCACGCGCCCCTCACGGGAGGGTGGTGGTGTGCGCGGGCGCAGGGACCATTCGCGGTGGCCCTCGCGGCGGCGCGCAGGCCCGGCGTTGGCGCGGCAACGCATGCGCACCAAAGGCATCCGCCCGCGAGCGTGGCCCGGAGAACGCGCATGGCGCCGCCAGCCCGGCGCGAGGTCATTGAGCGAATCGCAGCGATCGACCAAGGCACAACAAAGGCAGAAGGGATAATCAGAGGCTATGTCCGACATCGCCCAACAGGTGCGCCGCCGCCGCACCTTTGCCATCATTTCCCACCCCGACGCGGGCAAGACCACCCTGACCGAGAAGTTGCTGCTGTTCTCGGGTGCCATCAACATCGCCGGTTCGGTCAAGGCACGTAAGGCCGCGCGCCATGCCACCTCCGACTGGATGGAAATCGAAAAGCAACGCGGCATTTCGGTCGCGTCGTCCGTGATGCAGATGGAGTACCGCGACTGCGTCATCAACCTGCTGGACACGCCGGGCCACCAGGACTTCTCGGAAGACACCTACCGCGTGCTCACCGCCGTGGACGCTGCGCTGATGGTGATCGACGCCGGCAATGGCGTGGAACCACAGACGCGGCGCCTGCTGCAGGTCTGCCGCGCGCGCAACACGCCCATCCTCACCTTCGTCAACAAGATGGACCGCGAGGTCAAGGCCCCGCTGGACCTGATGGACGAGATCGAGCGCGAACTGGGCATGACGGTGGTGCCCTTCACCTGGCCGGTGGGCATGGGCAAGATGTTCCGCGGCGTGTACGACCGCCGCGAAGACCAGATGCGCGTGTTCGCCGCCGGTGAAGACCGCCGTGGTGGTGATGAGGAAGTGCTGGCCGGCCTCAACAACGCCGAGAGCGCCAGCCGCTTCGGCATGGAATGGGCGGCCGCCAAGGACGAGCTGGAGCTGGTCGAAGGCGCCTCACCCGCCTTCGACAAGGACGCCTTCCTGAACGGCACGCAGACCCCCATGTTGTTCGGTTCCGCCGTCAACAACTTCGGCGTGCGCGAAGTGCTGGACGCTCTGGTCGACCTGGCCCCGCCGCCCGGCGCCAAGGCTGCGATCCAGCGTGTGGTCGAGCCGGTCGAGCCCAAGTTCAGCGGCGTGGTGTTCAAGATCCAGGCCAACATGGACCCGGCGCACCGCGACCGCATTGCCTTCGTGCGTTGCGCCAGTGGCCACTTCGAACGCGGCATGCGCCTGAAGGTGGTGCGCAGCGGCAAGGAACTGCGGCCGAACACCGTGGTGAGCTTCCTGTCGCAACGCCGCGAGCTGCTGGACGAGGCTTTTGCCGGTGACATCATCGGCATCCCGAACCACGGCGTGCTGCAGTTGGGCGACACGCTGACCGAGGGAGAAACCCTGCAGTTCACCGGCCTGCCCTTCTTCGCGCCGGAAATCATCCGCAGCGTGGAAGTGGCCGACCCGCTGAAGACCAAACAACTGCGCGCCGGCCTGACCCAGCTGGGTGAAGAAGGCGCGATCCAGGTGTTCCGTCCCATCGCCGGAACGGTGCTGCTGCTGGGCGCCGTCGGCCAGCTGCAGTTCGAGGTGGTGGCCCACCGGCTGGAGCACGAATACGGCGTGCGGGCCCGCATCATGGGCAGCAACTACAACGTGGCACGCTGGGTGACCTGCGCACCCGAGGACGGCGGCGAGCAGGAACTCAAGCGCTTCATGGACGCCAACGCCCACCGCGTGGCGCTGGACGCGGTGGACGCGCCCACGGTGCTGCTGGACCACATGGCCACGCTGCGAGCAGTGGAGGCCAACTGGCCCAAGATCAAGTTCCACGCCATGCGCGAGCACGCGGGCCTGGTCTTCCACAAGTCGATGTGACCCCCCGCGCCGCGCCTGCGGCGCGTCACCCCCTCAAGGGGCAACACGAGTGGCCCGGCAAAGCCGGTTCCACCGCGTTCTGGATGAGGACTCACCTCAGTCTTGCGTGGCGATCAGGCGCTCAATGACTTGGGGGTAGATCAGGTGCTCCTGCGTGAGCACACGCGCCGCCAGGGTCTGGGCGGTATCCCCGGGCAGGATGGGCACCACCGCCTGGTCCAGGTATTCGCCGTGGTCGAGCTCAGCGGTGACGCGGTGCACGGTGCAGCCGGCGAACTTGCAGCCGGCCTCGATCGCACGCTGGTGCGTGTGAAGACCCGGGAAAGCGGGCAGCAGGCTGGGGTGGATATTCACCAGCCGGCCTTCGTAATGCGCCACAAAACCGGCGGTGAGGATGCGCATGAAACCGGCCAGCACCACCAGTGCGGGTGTATGGCGGTCGATCTCGGCCATGAGCGCGGCATCGAAGGTTTCCCGCGAGGCATAAGCCTTGTGGTCGAGGACGGCGGTGGCGATGTGGTGTTCCCGCGCGAACGACAGGCCGCCGGCGTCAGCCTTGTTGGCGATGACGGCCGAGACCTGTGCGCCCAAACGCTCACGCCAGCGTCGCTTGACCGAAGCGTTGACGATGGCGGCCATGTTGGAGCCGCCGCCAGAGATGAGAATGACGATGTTCTTGTGCACAACCGAGTCCGCTGACCTACCGGGGTCGCCCAGTGTAATGACCCGCGACCGTCCAACCGTTCCCCTGTCCGCCGCCGAAGCCCGGTTCAGCGACACACTCAACGAACTGCGTCAGCCCGGCCAGGGGTCCCGGACCAAGGGCGGAACGTAGGGCGGCATGTCGCAGCCCTGACAGGCCGGATGACAGCGGTCGTGCCAGACTCCGCAGCGATTTCACCGACACGGAGACCCCCATGGATTTGGCATTCACGCCGCAAGAGCTGGCGTTCCGCGACGAGATTCGCGGCTGGGTCAAGGACCACCTGCCCGCCGACATCGCCCACAAGGTCCACCACGCGTTGCGCCTGTCACGCGACGACATGCAGCGCTGGGCCAAGATCCTGGGCAAAAAGGGCTGGCTGGGTTATGGCTGGCCCAAGGCCTTTGGCGGGCCTGGCTGGACCGCCGTGCAGAAGCACCTCTTTGAAGAAGAATGCGCCCTGGCCGGCGCGCCGCGCATCGTGCCCTTCGGGCCGGTGATGGTGGCACCGGTGATCATGGCCTTTGGCAACCAGGAGCAGCAGGAGCGCTTCCTGCCGGGCATCGCCAGCGGCGAGGTCTGGTGGAGCCAGGGCTACAGCGAACCGGGCTCGGGCTCGGACCTGGCCTCGGTCAAGACCCGGGCCGAACGGCAAGGAGACCACTACCTCGTCAACGGCCAGAAGACCTGGACCACGCTGGGCCAGTACGGCGAGTGGATCTTCTGCCTGGTGCGCACCAGCACCGAGGGCAAGCCGCAGACCGGCATTTCCTTCCTGCTGATCGACATGAAATCGCCGGGCATCACCGTGCGCCCGATCAAGCTGCTCGATGGCGAATGCGAGGTCAATGAAGTCTGGTTTGACAACGTCGAGGTGCCGGCCGAAAACCTGATCGGTGAGGAAAACAAGGGCTGGACCTACGCCAAGCACCTGCTCAGCCACGAGCGCACCAACATTGCCGATGTGAACCGCGCCAAACGCGAACTCGAGCGCTTGAAGCGCATCGCCAAGACCGAGGGCGTGTGGGACGACCTGCGTTTTCGCGACCAGATCGCCTT
>JBJTNV010000085.1:0-9112 GCA_046074205.1 Hydrogenophaga sp. | reverse complement strand
GTGGTGGACAAGTTCCTGCTGCAGCTCGAAGGTCAGCTGGCCGAGAAGAAGGTGGAAGTCACCTTCACCGACGATTTGCGCAAGCACCTGGCCAAGAAGGGTTTCGACCCGCTCATGGGCGCGCGTCCGATGCAGCGTCTGATCCAGGACACCATCCGCAAGGCACTGGCCGACGAGCTGCTGTTCGGGCGTCTGACCGAAGGTGGCCGTCTGACGGTGGATCTGGAAACCAGGAAGGGCGAGGACGGTCAGGACACCCATGAGGTCAAACTGGACATCCAGCCCTTGCCCAAGAAAGAAGGCAAAGCCCGGCCTGAAGAGGCAACTGCCAGCTGATCCCGCCGTGGCGCTGTGAAACAAAAAGGCCCGGCATCGCCGGGCCTTTTTTATTGCGACCTGCGGGTCAGCGCTTGCCGCCCAGCAGGCCCCCCAGCACGCCACGCACGATCTGGCGGCCGATGCCGCTGGCCACGCTGCGCGCCGCGGTCTTGGCCATGGTCTGTACCAGGCCGTCGTACTGTCCGCCACGTGGGCCGGTTCGCCCGAACAGGGCTTCATTGATCATCCCTCCGATGCCCCCGCCCTCTGTCGCGGTTGTTTGACCCGCAGCACCAGGAATGCGTGGTGTCTTGGGCGCGCTCTTGTCCACTTCGGCTGCGGCTTCGGTGCGCTTGCCCGCGTGGGCCTGGAACAGTTCGTAGGCGCTCTCCCGGTCCACGACCTTTTCGTACACACCGGTCACCAGCGAGTTCTGCAACAAGGCCTGCCGCTGTTCGGTTGTGATGGGGCCGAGCTGGCTCCCCGGGGGCAACACAAACACGCGTTCCGTCTCGCTCGGGCGACCCTTGGCGTCCAGCAGACTGACCAGCGCTTCGCCCACCGCCAGCTCGGTGATGGCCGCCTCGATGTTCAGGCCTGCTTTGGGGCGCATGGTCTGGGCCGTGGCCTTGACGGCCTTCTGGTCGCGCGGGGTGAAAGCGCGCAGCGCATGCTGCACGCGGTTGCCCAGCTGCCCCAGCACCGAGTCGGGAATGTCCAGCGGATTCTGGGTGACGAAGTACACGCCAACGCCCTTGGAGCGGACCAGGCGCACGACCAGCTCGATGCGGTCCACCAGGATCTTGGGGGCCTCGTCGAACAGCAGGTGGGCTTCATCGAAGAAGAACACCAGCTTGGGCTTGTCCGGGTCACCGATCTCGGGCAGGGCCTCGAACAGTTCCGACAGCATCCACAGCAGGAAGGTCGCGTACAGGCGTGGCGCGTTCAGCAGCTTGTCGGCGGCCAGGATGTTGATCACGCCCTTGCCGCGCTCGGTCTGCATGAAGTCGTTGATGTCGAGCATGGGCTCGCCGAAGAACTGGTCGCCGCCCTGTTGTTCGATCTGCAGCAGCCCGCGCTGGATGGCGCCGATACTGGCCGCGCTGATGTTGCCGTACTCGGTGGTGAACTGCCTGGCGTTGTCGCCGATGTGCTGCAGCATGGCCCGCAGGTCCTTCATGTCCAGCAGCAGCAGACCGTTGTCGTCGGCGATCTTGAACACCAGGTTGAGCACCCCGGACTGGGTGTCGTTGAGGTCCAGCATGCGGGCGAGCAGCAGCGGCCCCATGTCGGAGATGGTGGCTCGCACCGGGTGGCCCTGCTTGCCGAACACGTCCCACAGCGTGGTCGGGCAGGCCTGCGGTTCGTTGGGCGTGAGGCCCCGGTCGGCCAGGATCTTGCGCACCTTCTCCGGCAGATCGCCCCTTTGGCTGATGCCCGTGAGGTCGCCCTTGACGTCGGCCATGAACACCGGCACGCCAATGTTCGAGAACTGCTCGGCCAGGGTCTGCAGCGTGACGGTCTTGCCGGTGCCGGTGGCGCAGGTGATCAGGCCGTGGCGGTTGGCCAGGCCCGGCAGCAGGTGGCACTGCGCGTTGGCGTTCTGGGCGATCAGCATCGGTTCGGCCATGGTCTGCGTCCTCGGGAAGATCAGAAGGAGGGGGATCGTAAAATCATCGGTTATTAAACCAAACCCTGGTCAGAAAAAAGGACTCACTCGTGGCGGGACACAGCAAATGGGCCAACATTCAACATCGCAAGGGCCGGCAGGATGAAAAGCGGGGCAAGATCTGGACGCGTGTGATCCGCGAAATCATGGTCGCGGCCCGCACCGGTGGTGGTGATCCGGCCATGAACCCGCGCCTGCGGCTGGCGATCGACAAGGCCAAGGCGGCCAATATGCCGGCCGACCGCATCAAGTACAACGTGGACAAGGCCTCGGGCAACCTGGAGGGCCAGGCACTGGAGGAAATCCGCTACGAGGGTTACGGCATCGGGGGGGCGGCCATCATTGTCGACACCATGACCGACAACAAGGTCCGCACCGTGGCCGAAGTGCGTCACGCCTTCAGCAAGTACGGTGGCAACCTGGGCACCGAAGGCTCGGTGGCGTTCCAGTTCAAGCATTGCGGCCAGATCATCTTCGCGCCGGGAACGAGCGAGGACCAGGTGATGGACGTGGCGCTGGAAGCCGGCGCGCAAGACGTGATCACCGACGACGACGGCGCCATCGAGGTGCTGACCGCCTACACCGACTTTGAGGCGGTGAAGAACGCGCTGGAGGCCGCCGGTCTCAAGCCCGAGGTGGCCGAGGTGACGATGCGTCCGGAGAACACCATTGAGCTGAGCGGCGATGACGCGGCCCGCATGCAGAAGCTGCTGGACATCATCGAAGACCTGGACGACGTTCAGGAAGTCTTTCACAACGCCGAGATCAACGAATGAAAGTCCTGGTGATCGGCGGCGGGGGCCGCGAACACGCACTGGCGTGGAGGCTCAAGCAGTCCGAAGGGGTGCAGCAGGTTTTCGTGGCGCCGGGTAACGCCGGTACGGCGGGCGACGAGAAGCTGGTCAACCTGGCCATCACCGACAAGGTCGCGCTGCGTGAATGGGCGCAGGCCAATGGCATCGGTCTGACCGTGGTGGGGCCCGAGGCACCGCTGGCCGCGGGGGTCGTAGACGAGTTCCGAGCCCACGGTCTGGCCATCTTCGGCCCGACGCAGAAGGCCGCTCAACTGGAAAGCTCCAAGGCCTTCAGCAAGGCCTTCATGCAGCGCCACGGCATTCCCACGGCCGAGTACCAGGCCTTCACCGACCCCGTGCAGGCCCATGCCTACGTGGACGCCAAGGGCGCTCCCATCGTGATCAAGGCCGATGGCCTGGCGGCGGGCAAAGGTGTGGTGGTGGCCATGTCGCTGGCCGAAGCGCACGAAGCCATCGACTTCATGCTGCTGGACAACCAGCTGGGCGTGGCGCACAACGAAGGCGGTGCGCGCGTGGTGATCGAGGAATTCCTTGAAGGCGAGGAGGCCAGCTTCATCGTGCTGTGCGACGGCGTGAACGCGCTGGCCTTGGCCACCAGCCAGGACCACAAGCGCCTGCTGGATGGCGACCAGGGTCCCAATACGGGTGGCATGGGTGCCTATTCGCCCGCACCGGTGGTCACACCAACGGTGCACCAGCGTGCCATGGACGAGGTGATCCTGCCGACCTTGCGTGGCATGGCCGCAGACGGCATCCCGTATACCGGCTTCCTGTATGCCGGCCTGATGATCACGCCAGACGGGCGTGTCAAGACACTCGAATTCAACTGCCGAATGGGTGATCCTGAAACGCAACCGATCATGATGCGCCTGCGCTCCAACCTGGCGCAGGTACTGCTGTCGGCTACCCGTGCCGAGCTGCACCAGGTCACGCTGGACTGGGATCCGCGCGTGGCCTTGGGTGTGGTGCTGGCCGCCGCCGGTTACCCGATGCATCCCCGCAAGGGAGATGCCATCAGCGGCCTGCCGGCCGACGCCGCCGACCGCATGGTGTTCCATGCCGGGACAGCGCTGGCAGATGGCCAGGTACAGGTCTGCGGCGGGCGGGTGCTGTGTGTGACCGCCCTTGCCGATTCGGTGGCGCAGGCACGAGATCGTGCCTACCAGACCGTCGACAGCATCCGTTTCGACGGCATGCAGTGCCGGCGCGACATCGGGTTCCGCGCACTTTGAGCGATACCGGATACGAACCACCTGTGCGCTTCCAGGGCTCCCGCCTGGCGCGCGTCCTGCTGGCTGCTGCGGGCTGGGAGGTGCTGGCCGATGACTTTCCGACCCGCCAGGGTGTGGCCATCGTGTACCCGCACACCAGCAATTGGGATTTCGTGGTGGGTATCCTGGCCAAGTGGAGCATCGGTATACCGGTACGCTTCTGGGGAAAAGACGCCCTGTTCAGGGTGCCCCTGTTCGGGCACTGGTTGCGCTGGCTGGGCGGGATTCCGCTGGATCGCCGGTCACCTCGCGGTGCGGTGGGAGCCATGGTCAACACCATGCGCCAGGCCGTGGCCGGGGACCAGATGTTCTGGCTGGCCCTCTCGCCCGAAGGAACCCGTGGCCGAACGGCCGGCTGGCGCAGCGGTTTCTACCAGGTGGCCCTGGGTGCCCAGGTACCCCTGGCGCTGGTGGTGCTCGATTACGGCCGGCGACAGGTTCGCATCCAGCATTTCATGCGTCCCAGCGGCGATGTGACGCTGGATTATCAGTACATGGCCGGCGTTTTTGAGCATGCACGCGGCATGCGTCCGCAACAGGCCAGCCCGATCCAACCCATGCCCAAAACCGACAAGGGCTCCATAAAGGGCTCCATATGAGCGACACATCCACCCACCCGGTCCGCCACTACCTGACCCGTTTGCAAGCGAGCATCACGGACACGGTGGCAGCGGTCGATGGCAGCGCCTTTGTCACCGACCACTGGAGCAAGCCGGCGGGGGAGCCTTTGCAGGGGCAGGGGATCACGCAGATCCTGGAAGGCGGGACGGTGTTCGAGCGTGCGGGCTGCGGTTTTTCGCATGTGAGCGGGCCGCGCCTGCCGCCCTCTGCCACCCAGCACCGGCCTGAACTGGCCGGCGCACCCTTCGAGGCCATGGGTGTTTCGCTGGTGTTCCACCCGCGCAACCCGTACGTTCCCACCGTTCACATGAACGTGCGCATGATTGCGGCGACCCCGGCAAAGGGGGAGGCAGTCTGCTGGTTCGGGGGCGGTATGGATCTCACGCCTTACTACGGGTTCGAAGAGGATGCGGTGCACTTTCACCGCACCTGCAAAAACGCCCTGGAGCCGTTTGGGGCGGACAAGTACCCGCGTTTCAAAAAATGGTGTGACGAGTACTTCCATCTGAAGCACCGTGGCGAGCAACGTGGTATCGGCGGTGTGTTCTTCGACGATTTTTCGGAACTCGGCTTTGACGGGAGTTTTTCCCTGTTGCGCTCGGTCGGCGATGCCTTCCTCCAGGCGTACTTGCCCATTGTGGAGCGTCGCAAGGACCTCGGATGGGGCGAGCGCGAAAGGGCCTTCCAGCTCTACCGCCGGGGACGCTACGTTGAATTCAATCTGGTCTGGGACCGTGGCACGCACTTTGGCCTGCAATCCGGCGGGCGCACCGAATCCATCTTGCTGTCCATGCCGCCTCTGGTGAGCTGGTCTTACCAGCGCCAGCATCTGCCCGGATCGCCCGAAGAGCGGCTGACACGCGAGTTCCTCGTGCGCAAGGACTGGGTTTGAACGCTTGGGCCGCTGAAACCGCGCCTGGGGTGCCGCTGCGCATCGGTGTGTACGGGGGCGCGTTCGATCCCCCACACCTGGCGCACCGCGTGCTCGCGCAGTCGGCTATCCAACAGTTGGCGCTGGACCGGCTGTTGATCCTGCCCACCGGGCAAGCCTGGCACAAGGAGCGGGCTCTGACGGACGCCTCGCACCGGCTGGCCATGTGTCTGCTCGCGTTCGGTGACCTCCCGAACACGCAGATCGACCCGAGGGAGACCCGGCGCAACGGTCCGAGCTACACGGCCGATACCCTGGCCGAACTGCACCGCGAGTGGCCGGATGCGCGGTTCTTCCTGATTCTCGGAGCCGACCAGCTGCTGGCCTTCCAGACCTGGATGCGCTGGCCCGAAGTGCTGCAGAGGGCGCAGCTCGCTGTGGCCAACCGGGCTACGCACATCGGGGAAGACGCGCTGGACGACGCACACCACAGCGCCGATCTGTCGTCCGTCGGTGTGCCTTTCGTTCCGCTGGACATGCCGCTGACCAACATCAGTGCCACGGCCGTCAGGGCCCGCTTCGGACGCCCCATGGGCAGGGCCGGCGCCCACGTGGCGCTGGTTTCGCCAGCGGTGGCAAGCTATATTTCACAACACCACCTCTACCAGAACCCCTCATGAGCAGCGAAACCACCGTCAAGAAAGACATCCAGAAACTCCAGCGCGCCATCGTCGACGGCCTGGAGGACGTGAAGGGGCAGGACATCGTGGTGTTCAACACCGAACAGCTCTCGCCGCTGTTCGAGCGCGTGATCATCGCCAGCGGCACGTCCAACCGCCAGACCAAGGCCCTGGCCGCCAGCGTGCGTGACGCGGTCAAGGACGCTGGCTTCGACAAGCCGCGCATCGAAGGCGAAGACAACGGCGAATGGATCATCGTGGACTGCGGCCAGGCTGTGGCGCATGTGATGCAGCCGGTCATCCGCCAGTACTACCGCCTGGAAGAAATCTGGGGGGCCAAGCCCGTGCGCCTGAAGACAGCGGCCGAGAAGGCGGCTGAAGCACGCGAAGCCGCCGCGAAGAAAACGGCGACGAAGACCACCCGCAAAGGCGATGTCAAGGACGTCAAGCCGGTGGACGCCAAGTCGCTGGCGCGCAAGCAGGCCAAGGCAGCGGCTTCAGCAAAGGCCGCACCCGCTTCGGCCAAGTCGCCAGCGAAGAGGGCCGCCGCAAAGCCCGCAACGAAGGTGGCCACTAAGCCCGCAGCCAAGACCGCGGCAGCCAAGGTGCCAGCCAAGAAAGCGACTGCCCAGAAGGTGGTGGCCAAGAAGGCAGCGCCCAAGGCCACCATGGCCAAGCTGGTGGTGAACAAGCCCAAACCGGCTGCCAAACCCGCCGCTGCCAAGAAGACCGCGCCCAAGAAGAAATCATGAAGCTGGTGATCGTCGCGGTCGGGCAGCGTGTGCCCGACTGGGCCCAGATGGCCTACGACGATTACGCCAAGCGTTTCCCACCCGAGTTGCGGGTGGAGATCAGGACGGTCAAGACCGAACCGCGAGGTGCCAAGACCGTGGAGACGGTCATGGCGGCCGAGCGCGAGCGCATCGTGGCGGCTCTGCCCAAAGGTTGCCGGGTGGTGGTGCTGGATGAACGCGGCACGCAGCTCACGACCAAGGCGCTGGCGCAGCAGCTCAAGGCCTGGCAGTTGGGCGGTGATGACGTGGCCTTGATCATCGGTGGGCCGGATGGGCTTGAACCGGCGTTTCGCGATGCTGCCCACCAGCGCATCCGCCTGTCCGACCTGACACTGCCGCACGCCATGGTGCGGGTGCTGCTGATCGAGCAGCTCTACCGTGCCTGGTCCATCAACGCAAACCACCCTTATCACCGTGAGTGACTTCATTTACCTGGCCTCCCAGAGCCCGCGCCGCAAACAGTTGCTGGAGCTGTGGGGCGTGCGCTGCGAGCTGCTGTTGCCCGACGCCGGCGAGGACGCCGAAGCCCTTGAGGCGGTGAAGCCTGGCGAAGCTCCGGCCACCTATGTTCAGCGTGTGACGCGTCTGAAGTTGCAGGCCGCGGTTGATCGCCTCAGGCGTCGCGGCCTGCCACTGGCGGCGGTGCTGTGCGCCGACACGACCGTGGCGCTGGGCCGGCGCATCCTGGGCAAACCGGTGGACGCGGCCGACGCACGGCGCATGCTCGCCAGCCTCGCGGGTCAGCGGCATCGCGTACTGACGGCGGTGGCGGTCGCCCGGCCGGCTGCACGCGGTACGGGGCCTACCTGGTGCGCCTTGTCGCGTTCGCAGGTCGAGTTCGATGACTGGAGTGCTGCCGACATTCGCCGTTACGTCGCCAGCGGCGAGCCCATGGGCAAGGCCGGAGCCTATGCCATCCAGGGCGCCGCGGCACTGCACATCCGTCACATCAGCGGCAGCTATTCGGGCATCATGGGCCTGCCGGCGCACGAGACGGCGCAACTGCTGCGCGCCGCTGGTGTCAGGCTGGCGTGCTGAACACCACAAGCGAGACGATATGAGCCAGGACATCCTGATCAACTGGGCACCGCAGGAAACCCGCGTCGCGGTGGTGGAGCAGGGTGCGGTGCAGGAGGTGCACCTGGAACGTACGCTCGAGCGCGGACTGGTCGGCAACATCTACCTGGGCAAGGTTTCACGCGTGTTGCCCGGCATGCAGTCGGCCTTCATCGACATCGGGCTGGATCGCGCGGCCTTTCTTCACGTCGCTGATCTCATGCCCAACATTGCGGCCAAGTACGCGGTGCCACGGGATCGAACGGTTTCGGATGCGCTGTCCTCTGCCGCAGGGCCACGGGCGCCGGAAAGTGAGCCGGTGCAGCCCATCGAGCGACAGATTTTCGAGGGCCAGGCCCTGATGGTTCAGGTGCTCAAGGACCCGCTGGGCACCAAAGGTGCGCGCCTCACGGCGCAGATCAGCATCGCCGGACGCCTGCTGGTCTTTCTGCCACAGGATGGCCACATTGGCGTGTCACAAAAAATTCCGACCGCGCAGCGCGAGGCCTTGCGCCAGCGTCTCATGCGCCTGACGGCCAACCCCGACGGCAGCGCCTCCGGTGGTTTCATCCTGCGGACCAACGCCGAGGACGCGTCCGACGAGGAGCTGACCGAAGACATTGCCTACCTGCGCAAAACCTGGCAGCGCATCAAGGGCGCGGCCACGCGCCAGCCACCGGCCACGCTGCTGCACGAAGATCTGAACCTGATGCAGCGCGTCTTGCGCGATCTGGTGGGAACGCAGACCCAGTCCATCCGCATCGACTCGCGCGAGCAGCACGGGCTGCTGCAAGCCTTCGCCGCCGAATTCATGCCCGACACGGTGGCCAAGCTGCAGCACTACATCGGTGAGCGTCCGATCTTCGACCTCTACAGCGTGGACGAGGACATCGTGCGCGCCCTCAGCCGCCGTGTGGACCTGAAATCCGGCGGCTACCTCGTGATTGACCAGACCGAGGCGCTCACGACGGTCGACGTGAACACCGGCGGCTTTGTGGGTGCCCGCAACTTCGACGA
>JBJTNV010000084.1:0-11387 GCA_046074205.1 Hydrogenophaga sp. | reverse complement strand
AGATGCTCAAGCACACCGGCGAGTACCCCATCATCGGCGTCAACACCTTCCGCAACCCCAAGGGCGACCCGGTGCCCGAGTCCATCGAGCTGGCGCGTTCGACCGAGGAAGAAAAGCAGAGCCAGCTCCAGCGCCTGGCCGACTTCCACGCCCGTCACGCGGCTGAGGCGCCAGTGCAGCTGGCGCGCCTGCAGCAGGCCGTGATCGAGAACCGCAACGTGTTCGAGGTGCTGATGGACGCGGTGCGTGTCTGCTCGCTCGGGCAGATCACCGGTGCCCTGTTCGAGGTGGGCGGGCAGTACCGGCGCAGCATGTAAATGCCGGTGGCCGGAGGGAGCGGACTGAGCCAGAATCGCGCCATGTTGCCGGCTGTTTCCCTGATTGGCGTCCCCACTGACATCGGGGCCGGCGCGCGCGGCGCGTCCATGGGGCCGGAAGCCCTGCGCGTGGCCGGTCTTCAGCCGGTTCTCGAAGGGCACGGTTTGCAGGTCGTGGACCGGGGCAATCTGGGCGGTCCGTCCAACCCCTGGCGGCCGCCCGTCAACGGTTACCGCCATCTGCCCGAGGTTGTCGCCTGGAACACCGCCCTGCACGATGCGGTGTATGCCGAACTGGTGCAGGGTCGCCTGCCCATCGTGCTCGGGGGGGATCACTGCCTGGCCATGGGTTCCATCAGTGCGGTGGCGCGCCATTGCCGCGAGTCGGGCAAGGTCCTGCGTGTGCTCTGGCTCGACGCGCATGCCGACTTCAACACGGCCGCGCTCACGCCCAGCGGCAACCTGCACGGCATGCCGGTGGCGTGCCTGTGCGGACATGGCCCGGGCGAACTCACCGGCATCGGCGGGCACACGCCGGCCCTCACGCCGGATGCGGTGCGTCAGATCGGTATCCGCAGCGTGGACCCAGGCGAAAAGCGCTTCGTGCACGAGGCGGGGCTGGAAGTGTTCGACATGCGCTACATCGACGAGGTGGGCATGCGTCGCGCCATGGAGCAGGCCCTGTCCGGGCTGGACGCCAACACCCACCTGCACGTGAGCTTCGATGTCGACTTTCTCGATCCCGAGATCGCACCCGGTGTCGGCACCACCGTGCCTGGTGGCCCCACCTACCGGGAGGCGCAACTGTGCATGGAGATGATCGCCGACACTGGCCGGCTGGCCAGTCTGGACGTGATGGAGCTCAACCCCGCGCTGGATGTGCGCAACAAGACGGCGCTACTCGCGGTCGACCTGATTGAGAGCCTGTTCGGAAAATCCACACTGATGCGGCGCCCCTGAAACGGGCTGTCCCAGACGCCGGCCCGATCGCGGTTCCCCTTTGCGCGGACGGCCAAACCCAACCTTTGCAAGGAGAACCCTATGTCCGATCTCAACAGCCGATTTGAAACCGCTGTGGCCGATTCCAAACAACTCGACGAGCGCCCCGACAACGCCACATTGCTCAAGATCTACGGCCTGTACAAGCAGGCCACGCAGGGCGATAACAGCGAGAAAAAACCGGGTTTCGGCGACATGATCGGCCGTGCCAAGTGGGACGCCTGGAACGCCTGCAAAGGCCTGTCGGCGGACGAGGCCAAACAAGGGTATATCGACCTTATCGCCTCCCTGCAGTGAGCTGAGGCGCCCGTTCAGTGCTGGCGCTGGTCGTCCGCCGGGCTTAGCCCGCGGGATGCGAGGCCAGCAAGCGGTCGAGGTTTTTCACGATCTCGGCCTCAATGCGCTCCTTGAAGGCTCCCAGCAGGAAGCCCAGTTGCGCGTCCATCTCAAAGTGTTCGGGCCCCACGGTGAGCGTTCCGCTGACACCCGGACGGCTGAACTGCACCTCGTCGCTGGCCGCCCCTTCGGTGCAGGTGACGGTCATGTCGAAGTCGGTACGGGCCTGTTCGGCCCATTGACGCGCCAGTTGCCGGGCGCCCGGCAACCCGAGCGGGTGCTGCCGGTGGATGTGGATGCGTGGCATCAGGGTCCTTTCTGGCGGGGCATCCGGCGCGGTCAGGCCGCCTGCACCTGTACGAGGCAGTCGTAGAAGGTCGGGCCACGCCCCAGGTCGGTCAGGCGCTGACTGGTCAGTTCGTTGACGTTGGTGCCGTCAGGGCCGAGTTTGCGCCACCAGATCCCCAGGCCGTTGACCACGCCCGGGCGTGCACGGGTGGACACCTGCACCCGGCACCGGTAGGAGCCTCGATCGTTGAACACGCGCACCATCTGGCCGCTGCTGAGGTGGCGAATGGCGGCATCGTCCGGGTGGATCTCCAATAGCGGCTCGCCCTCGATATCGCGCAAGCTCTTGACGTTGACAAAGCTGGAGTTGAGGAAGTTGCGTGCCGGGGGCGAGATCATGGCCAGCGGGTGCTGCGCGTCGCTGCCCGCGGCCTCATGGTTGGTCAGGTGGTCAGGCAGGCCGTCCAGGCCTTGTGCGGCCAGGCGGGCACTGAAGAACTCGCACTGGCCGGACGGGGTGGGAAAGCCGCCCTCGGCAAACGGCGCATCGGGCAGCGTCAGCGTGGCAAAACCCTGATCGAGCAGCTGCTGAAAGTTCACCGCTGTGCCCAAGGCCTGTCGGCACAGCACCTCGTCGTTGTCGGCAAAGCAGGCGTCTGTGAAGCCCATGCGCAGCGCCAGCGCGCGGAACACGTCGGTGTTGGTGCGGGCCTGGCCCAGCGGCGCGATAGCCGGGCGGTTGAGCAGTACGTCGGTGTGGCCGTAGCTGGTGTGGATGTCCCAGTGCTCCAGTTGCGTGGTGGCGGGCAGCACGTAGTCAGCGTAGTCCGCCGTGTCGGTCTGGAAGTGCTCCAGCACCACGGTGAACAGATCCTCGCGCGCGAAGCCCTGCACCACCTTGGGCGATTCGGGGGCGACCGCCACCGGGTTGCTGTTGTAGACGATCAGGGCTTCGATCTTCGGGCCGAAACCGGGCGCAGTGTCGCGCAGCAGGTCGTCGCCGATGGTGCTCATGTTGATCGTGCGCGGCGTGCGGCCGGCCAGCAGGTCGGGCCGGTGCAGGGTGGCGCGGTCGACCGGGAAGTGCCCCGAGGCCGAGAGCAGCAGGCCGCCCGCGCGGTGCCGCCAGGCGCCGGTGAGGGCGGGCAGGCAGGCGATGGCGCGCACCGCGTTGCCGCCACCGCGCACGCGCTGCATGCCGTAGTTCAGGCGGATGGCGGCGGGTCGGGTCGTGCCGTAGTCCCGGGCCAGGCGTTCGATCTGCTCCACCGGCACGCCGCAGACCTCGGCCGCGCGCGCGGGTGGCCATTGCAGGGCACGTTCGCGCAGGGCCTCCCAGCCCAGGGTGTGGCGCGCGAGGTAGTCGTGGTCCAGCCAGTCGTGCACGATCAACTCGTGCATCAGGGCCAGCGCCAGCGCCGCGTCGGTGCCCGGGCGCAGGGCGATGTGTTCATGGCACTTGTCGGCGGTTTCGGTGCGCCGCGGGTCGATGCAGACCAGGCGCGCGCCGTCGCGCTTGGCCTGCTGCGCCAGGCGCCAGAAGTGCAGGTTGCTGGCGATGGAATTGCTGCCCCAGATCAGGATCAGCCTGGCTTCAGCAAAGAACTGGACTTTCATGCCCAGCTTGCCGCCCAGGGTGTGGACCAGGCCTTCGCTGCCCGCGCTGGCGCAAATGGTGCGGTCCAGCAGGGATGCGCCAAGGCGGTGGAAAAAGCGTGCCGCCATGCCTTCGCCCTGCACCAGGCCCATGGTGCCGGCGTAGCTGTAGGGCAGGATGGCCTGCGGATCGCGCGCGGCGATGGCCTGCAGTCGGGCGGCGATGTCGTCGAGCGCCTCGTCCCAGCCCACCGGTTCGAACCGGCCGCTGCCCTTGGGGCCGACCCGCTTGAGCGGGGTGAGGATGCGTTCGGGGTGGTAGCTGCGTTCGGTGTAGCGCGAGACCTTGGTGCACAGGGCACCGTCGGTGGGGCGGTGGTCGGGGTTGCCCTGCACCCGAACGGCCACGCCGTTTTCAACGGTGGTCAGCAGGGCGCAGGTGTCGGGGCAATCGTGCGGGCAGGCGCCGCGAACGGTCAGGGAAGCAGCGGAGGAATCCATGGGCAAGCCTTTCAGCAGGGGGGCAGGATAGCAGCAGGGCGGGACGGCGGGGACGTGCAGCCCCAGCGTCTTCTGGCTACGATGGATGCTGGCCGTTCCCGTCGGCGACACCCCGGAAAACCGTCCCATGAAACTGATCGATTCCATCGTCTTGCAGGCTGCCGGCATGGCCGCGCTGCGCCGTGACATTCATGCTCACCCCGAACTCTGCTTCCAGGAAGTGCGCACCGCCGACCTGGTGGCCGCCCGGCTGGCCGAGTGGGGCATACCCGTGCACCGGGGCCTGGGCACCACCGGCGTGGTCGGCACCGTGCACGGCCGGGATGGCGGCGCTTGTGGCCGCGCCATTGGCCTGCGCGCCGACATGGATGCCCTGCCCATGACCGAGCTCAATACCTTCCCCCACGCCAGCACGGTGCACGGCAAGATGCACGCCTGCGGTCACGACGGCCACACCGCCATGCTGCTGGCCGCGGCGCAGCACCTGGCGCAGCACCGCGACTTTGACGGCACGGTCTACCTGATCTTCCAGCCGGCCGAAGAGGGCGGTGGCGGCGCCCGCGAGATGATTCAGGACGGCCTGTTCGAGCACTTTCCGATGGATGCGGTGTTTGGCCTGCACAACTGGCCGGGCCTGCCGGTCGGCAGCTTTGCGGCCAGCGCCGGGCCGGTCATGGCCTCGAGCAATGAGTTCCGCATCACCATCCACGGCAAGGGCTCGCACGCTGCACTGCCGCACAACGGCATCGACCCGGTGCCCGTGGCCTGCCAGATGGTGCAGGCCTTCCAGACCATCATCACGCGCAACAAGAAGCCAGTGGACGCGGGGGTGATCAGTGTCACCATGATCCACACCGGCGAGGCCACCAACGTGGTGCCCGACAGCTGCGAGATCCAGGGCACCGTGCGCACCTTTACCGTCGAAGTGCTGGACCTGATCGAGCGGCGCATGCGCGAGGTCGCTGAGCACACCGCGGCGGCGTTCGGTGCCAGTGTGGCTTTCCAGTTCCGGCGCAATTACCCGCCCACCATCAACCACCCGGCCGAGACCGCGGCGGTCCGGCAGGTGCTGGCCGGGGTGGTGGGGGAAGATGGCCTGTTGCCCCAGGAGCCCACGATGGGCGCCGAGGACTTTGCCTACATGCTGCAGCGCAAGCCGGGGTGCTACTTTTTCATCGGCAATGGCGATGGCGCACACCGCAGCGCCTACGAGGGTGGCGGTCACGATGTCGGGCCCTGCATGTTGCACAACCCGCACTACGACTTCAACGACGACCTGATCCCGCTGGGCGCCACGGTCTGGGTTCGGCTGGTCGAGCGCTGGCTCGCGGGGCCGTTGTCGGTGCCAGCTGCCTGAGTCGCCGGTACCCGCTTGCCGCAGCGGACACCTGGTCACCAGACTGCGGCGCCTAAAATCCGCAGCCTGATCCGCCGCCCCAACCGAAAGCGCCGACATGACCCACACCCCCGTCGACCTCTCTGCCATCGCCCCCCGCGAAAAAGCCGACATCCTGGCCCAGGCGCTGCCCTACATCCGCAAGTACCACGGCAAGACCATGGTCATCAAATACGGTGGCAACGCCATGACGGATCCGGCCCTGCAGCAGGACTTTGCCGAAGAAGTGGTGCTGCTCAAGCTGGTGGGCATCAACCCGGTGGTCGTGCACGGCGGCGGTCCGCAGATCGAGACCCTGCTCCAGCGCCTGGGCAAGAAGGGCGAGTTCATCCAGGGCATGCGCGTGACCGATGCCGAGACCATGGAAGTGGTCGAGTGGGTGCTGGCCGGCGAAGTGCAGCAGGACATCGTGGGCCTGATCAATGCCGCCGGCGGCAAGGCTGTGGGTCTCACGGGCCGCGACGGCGCCATGATCCGTGCCCAGAAGCTGCGCCTGGCCGACACGCAGGACCCGAGCCGGGAACACGACGTGGGCCAGGTGGGTGACATCGTCAGCATCGACCCGTCGGTGGTGAAGGCGCTGCAGGACGACCAGTTCATCCCTGTCGTCAGCCCCATCGGTTTCGGCGAGCAGAACGAGAGCTACAACATCAACGCCGACGTGGTGGCCGCCAAGCTGGCCACCGTGCTGCAGGCCGAGAAGCTGCTGATGCTCACCAACATCCGCGGCGTGCTCGACAAGGACGGCCAGTTGATGACCGAGCTCACCCCGCGCCGCATCGACGAGCTGTGTGAGGACGGCACCATCAGCGGCGGCATGATCCCCAAGATCGCCGGGGCGCTGGACGCCGCCAAGAGCGGCGTCAACGCGGTGCACATCATCGACGGTCGCGTGCCGCATGCGCTGCTGCTCGAAGTGCTGGGGGACCAGCCCTTTGGCACCATGATCAAAAGCCATTGATGCCATCCTGCGCCGCCTCGTGTCTTGCTCCCCGGGGCGGCGTTTCTGGCGTCCGTCCCGACGCGTGGCCCGGGCAGGGACAGGTCTGACATGCGCCTGCTGCTCGTCGAAGACGACGTGATGGTCGCCAGCGGCATCAAGCTGGGACTGTGCAACGCTGGTTACACCGTCGACCGGGTGGGCAGCGCCGAGCGGGCGGAGCAGGCCATGGAGACCGAAAGCTTTGACCTGGCCATCGTCGACATCGGTCTGCCCGGCATGGACGGGCTGGAGTTGACGCGGCGCCTGCGCAGCCGCGGGGTGACGCTGCCTGTGCTCATCCTCACCGCACGGGACGCGCTGCACGACCGGGTCCAGGGGCTGGACCTGGGTGCAGACGATTACATGCTCAAGCCCTTTGAGCTGCCCGAGCTGCTGGCGAGACTGCGCGCACTGCTGCGCCGCTCGCAGGCGGCTACGTCCGCCGTGCTGTCTTTCGGCCCGCTGGAGATGGATACGGCCCACCGGCGCGTGCTGCTGGCCGGAACGGTCCTGGAACTGGGGCCACGCGAGTGGACGGTCCTGGAGTACCTGTTGCTGCAGGCGCCCAAACCGGCGGCCAAGGACAAGCTGCTGGCGGCGCTGACGGGCTGGGACAAGGAAATCACGCCCAACGCCATCGAGGTGTACATCTCTCGTCTGCGCGCCAAGCTCGATCCTGCGGGCGTTCAATTGCGCTCCATCCGGGGCTTTGGCTACCGGCTGGAACTGGCTGCGGCGGCCGACCATGTCGTCGACGCCTGAGCCTGCTGCCGACGGCGTGATCTGGGGCTTGCAGCGCCGTCTGCTGGCCCTGCTGTTGCTGCCGCTGGGTCTGGTGGGCCTGGTGAGTGTCTGGTTGCACTACCAGAGTGCCGGCACAGCGGCGTTGCAGCAGGACCAGCAACTCCAGCGCCTGATGCCCCTGCTGGCCGATTCGGTGGTGGTGGCCCGCGCCGGTCAGCCCCTGCGGCCAGGTCTTGACCGCGAGGCGCCTGGTCTGGCGTTGCTGCTGGCACCGCCGATCGACGAGTTCCTCAAGGAACGGGACGGCTTTGCCGGCTACGCCATCCGCGACGCGAGCGGGCGTCACCTGCTGGGTAGCGAATGGCTGCCGACCGAGTTGCCCTCAACCGACGGCGCCGAGTTTTCCAGCGTGGTCGAGGGGGGTATCACCTACCGCGTGATCGCGCAGCGGGCCACGACCGCCGGTGGCGATCTGATCCTGATGCTGGCCGACGGGTCGGACGCTCGACAACACTGGCTTGAGACCGTGCTGATGCGCGTGCTCTTGCCCAATCTGCTGCTGCTGGTGGTGGCGGCCGCGGCCGTGACCTGGGCGGTGGCGCGTGCATTGCGTCCGCTCATTGACCTGACGCAAGCGGTCGAGCGGCGCTCGCCGCGCGATCTCAGCCCGATCGACGCCAGCCGTGTGCCAGCCGAAGTGCGTCCGCTGATCGGCTCGCTCAACCGCTTGTTCGCGCTGGTGAATGCCCAGTCCGAAGCCCAGCGCCGCTTCGTGGCCGATGCCGCACACCAGTTGCGCACGCCGCTGGCGGGCCTGCAGGCACAGGTGGAAGCCTGGGCACAGGCGGCACGCCACGTCGGCGATGGCGAGATGCTCCGCCTTCGGGTGGACCAGGTGCAGCGCCTGCGCGATGCCACCCGGCGCACGTCCCAGCTGGCCAACCAGTTGCTGGCGCTTTCCCGCGCCGACGCGCTCAGTGCCGATGCGCAGCCCCTGCACCGGGTCGATCTCCGGGATTTGTGCGAGAACATCCTCGCGCTGTTTCTGGATGCTGCGGCGGCCAAGCGTATCGACCTTGGCCTGGAGAGCCAGCCTGCGCAAACCCTCGGGCACGCCTGGCTGCTGCGCGAGCTGCTGATCAATCTGGTCGACAACGCTGTGAAGTACACGCCCGACGGCGGATGCGTGACGCTGCGCTGCGGCCAGCGGTCGGTGGAGGGTGTTGGGCAGGCCTGGATTGAGGTGGAGGACGATGGACCGGGCATTCCGGCCAGCGAACGCGGACGGGTGCTGCAGCGGTTCTATCGCCTGCCGGGGCAGCGGGGAGAGGGCAATGGTCTGGGCCTGGCGATCACCGACGAAATCGCGCGTGCCCACCACACCCACTTGCAGCTGGAGGAAGGACGCCAGGCGCGTGGCCTGTGCGCACGGGTGGTTTT
The DNA here is from genome assembly GCA_046074205.1 of Hydrogenophaga sp. GTDB lineage: Bacteria > Pseudomonadota > Gammaproteobacteria > Burkholderiales > Burkholderiaceae_C > Hydrogenophaga. Next base: position 2,788 of record JBJTNV010000084.1, on the reverse strand, counting down.
CGCCGCTGCCTGAAGCGGCAGGCTGCGGCGGGCTGTCCAGGACCCTGTGCGAGAATGAAACCCGGCATGAAAACCGGTGTGTCTGACCGCCGTCACAGCGTGCAGGCCGTCCATCCCCGACCAACAGGTAGCCCATGAGCGTCAGCGCTTCCGACACTTTGCCTGCGGCCGATGCCGCCGCCGACGCGGCCAGCGAAGCCGAACGCAAAAGGCCCCGGCCCGGCGAGCGCCGGATCCAGATCCTGCAGACCCTGGCGGCTATGCTGGAGCAGCCGGAGACCGAGCGCATCACCACCGCCGCGCTGGCCGCGCGCCTGAACGTGAGCGAAGCAGCGCTCTACCGCCACTTCGCCAGCAAGGCCCAGATGTTCGAGGGCCTGATCGAATTCATCGAGCAGTCGGTCTTTGGCCTGATCCATCAGCTGGGTGAGCGCGAAACCGATCCTGCGCTGCGCTCGCGAAAGCTGGTTGCGCTGTTGTTGCAGTTTGGCGAACGCAACCCTGGCATGACACGGGTGATGGTCGGCGATGCCCTGGTGTTCGAAAACGAACGCCTGCAACAGCGCATGAACCTGTTCTTCGACAAGATCGAATCGTCCCTGCGTCAGAACCTGCGCGAGGCGGCTGTTCTTGGTGGCGCGGCCACCCCCACGGCGGACGCGCAGGCCGATGCTGCTGTGATCACCGCTTTCTGCATGGGGCGCCTGCAGCGTTTTGCACGCAGTGGGTTCAAGCGGTTGCCCGGCGAGGGCCTGGAGCACGGCCTGCGGCGATTGCTGCCCGGACCACCGGTCTGACCGGACGGCTGGCGTCCGCGGTTGGGCGGCGGCGCTTTCCCCCAAATACCCCGCCGGGCCGGGTGTTTTGCACACGACAACCGCTTTTGCGGTAAAAATAGCACGACCGTTCGTTTCGACGAACGGTCTTTTTTGACCCTTTTGATGTTGTCCTGGCCGGTCTGCGCCGAGCCCTCCCTGTCATGCCTGCCCAGCTCCCTGCCCCGCGCACCCGCGTCGATACCGGCGCTGTTCGCCCCCTGCAAAAAGGTCTGCAGACCAAGGCTGCCATCGTGGATGCCGCACTGGGCCTGGCCACGCAGATCGGCCTCGAGGGCCTGTCCATCGGCGCGTTGGCCGAAGTGATGCAGATGAGCAAGTCGGGCGTTTTCGCCCACTTCGGTTCGCGCGAGGAACTGCAGATCTCGGTGGTGCGCGAGTACCACCACCGCTTCGAGGAAGAAGTCTTCTATCCGGCCATGGCCGCGCCGCGCGGACTGCCTCGTCTGCGTGCGCTGTTCGACAACTGGATGAAGCGCACCTCGGTCGAAATCGATTCCGGATGCCTGTACATCAGCGGGGCGGTGGAGTTCGACGACCGGCCCGGCCCGGTGCGCGACGCACTGGCCAGTTCAGTCAACACCTGGCTGGCCGCCATGAAGCGTGCCATCGAGATGGCTGTGGTTGAAGGTCATCTGAGTGCCGACACCGATGCTGGCCAGATGGGCTTCGAGATCCACGCCCAGATCCTGGCGCTGCATTACGAAGCCCGTTTCCTGCGCAATCCCGCGTCGCTGCACCGGGCCCTCACCGCTTTTGAGGGCATCGTCGGCCGCTACAGCGTTGCCCTCGCACCGCCCGTCCCGTCGGTCGCACGCAAAGCACCGGCCCGCAAGCCCAAGAGCGCCGCCTGATCCGTTTTTCGAACACGTCCACCACAGGAGTCTTCCCCCATGCCCGTCTATAACCCGCCCCTGCGTGACATGCAGTTTGTGATGCATGAGGTGCTGAACGTCAGTGCCGACTTTCAGGCCATGCCGCAGCACGCCGAGATGGACGCCGACACCATCAACGCCGTGCTCGAAGAGGCCGGCAAGTTCGCCTCGCAGGTGATCTTCCCGCTCAACATCAGCGGCGACACCGAAGGTTGCACGCTGGACAAGGCCACGCACGAGGTCCAGACGCCCGCCGGCTTCAAGGAAGCCTACAAGACCTACACCGACGGTGGCTGGTCGGCCCTGAGCTGTGACCCCGAGTACGGCGGCCAGGGCCTGCCGCTGGTGGTCAACCAGTGCCTGTACGAAATGATGAACTCGGCCAACCAGGCCTGGACCATGTACCCCGGCCTGAGCCACGGCGCCTACGCCGCGCTGCACGAGCACGGCACGCCGGAGCAGAAGGCCTTGTACCTGCCCAAGCTGGTCAGCGGCGAATGGACCGGCACCATGTGCCTGACCGAACCCCACTGCGGCACCGACCTGGGCCTGATGCGCACCAAGGCCGAGCCGCAGGCCGACGGCACCTACAAGATCACCGGCAACAAGATCTTCATCAGCGCCGGTGAACACGACATGGCCGCCAACATCGTGCACCTGGTGCTGGCCCGCCTGCCCGACGCGCCCCCCGGCATCAAGGGCATCAGCCTGTTCGTGGTGCCCAAGTTCCTGGCCAGCGCCGACGGCACGCTGGGCGCGCGCAACGGCATTTACTGCGGTGGCCTGGAACACAAGATGGGCATCCACGGCAATGCCACCTGCCAGATGCAACTCGACGGCGCCATTGGCACCCTGGTAGGCCAGCCCAACAAGGGCATGCAGGGCATGTTCGTGATGATGAACGCGGCACGCCTGGGCGTGGGCAACCAGTCGCTGGGGTTGACCGAGGTGGCTTATCAGAACGCGCTGGCCTACGCCAAGGACCGCATCCAGATGCGCAGCCTGAGCGGTGCCAAGAACAAGGGCCAGCCGGCGGATCCGATCATCGTGCACCCCGACGTGCGCAAGATGCTGCTG
>JBJTNV010000083.1:0-5956 GCA_046074205.1 Hydrogenophaga sp. | reverse complement strand
GCACGAATGGAAATCGATGGAGGCCGGTCTGGTGCAGCGCGTCACGGCCCTGAACCATTTCATCCACGACATCTACCACGAACAGGAAATCCTCCAGGCCGGGGTGATCCCGCGCGAGCAGATCGAGGGCAATGCCCAGTTCCGCCCCGAGATGATGGGTGTGGACATTCCGAACCAGATTTACTCGCACATCTCGGGCATCGACATCGTTCGGGCGCCCAACGCGAAGGGCGAAGGCGAGTACTACGTGCTCGAGGACAACCTGCGCGTGCCCAGCGGCGTGAGCTACATGCTCGAAGACCGCAAGATGATGATGCGGCTGTTTCCCGAGCTGTTCAGCCAGAACCGTGTGGCCCCGGTGGCGCACTACCCCGACCTGCTGCTGGAGACCCTGCGCGCCGTCAGCCCGGCCACCACGGCCGAACCCACGGTGGTGGTGCTCACGCCCGGCATGTACAACAGCGCCTATTTCGAGCACGCCTTCCTGGCGCAGCAGATGGGCGTGGAGCTGGTCGAAGGCCAGGACCTGTTCGTGAAAGACAACTTCGTCTACATGCGCACCACACAGGGCCCGCGTCGGGTGGACGTGATCTACCGGCGCGTGGACGACGATTTCCTGGATCCGCTGGTGTTCCGCCCCACGTCCACGCTGGGCTGTGCCGGCCTGCTGGGTGTGTACCGCAGCGGCCATGTGACCATCTGCAACGCGGTCGGCACCGGCATTGCGGACGACAAGTCCATCTACCCGTATGTGCCCAAGATGATCGAGTTCTACCTGGGCGAGAAACCGATCCTGAACAACGTGCCCACCTTCATGGGCCGCAACCCGGACGACCTGAAGTACATGCTCGACAACATGCATGAACTGGTGGTCAAGGAGGTGCACGGTGCCGGCGGCTACGGCATGCTGGTCGGACCGGCGGCCACCAAGGCCGAGGTGGAGGAGTTCCGCGCCGTGGTCAAGGCCAAGCCCGATGGCTACATCGCCCAGCCCACGCTCAGCCTCTCGACCTGCCCGACCTATGTGGAGAAGGGCATCGCGCCGCGCCACATTGACCTGCGCCCCTTCGTGCTCAGTGGCAAGGAGGTGCAGATGGTGCCGGGCGGCCTGACCCGTGTGGCACTGAAAGAAGGATCTCTGGTCGTCAACTCGTCACAGGGCGGCGGCACCAAGGACACCTGGATACTCGAATAACCCCCCGCACCGCCTGCGGCGTCCCCCCCATTGAAAGGGGGACGGCACCAGAGGCCCGACAAAGCCGGTTCCCAGTTGCCACTCGCCACAGACACCGCGTTCGTGTCGCCTTTGGAAACTGCTGGAGTCATTGACATGCTTTCGCGTACCGCCGACCACCTTTTCTGGATGTCCCGCTACACCGAGCGGGCCGAGAACACCGCGCGCATGCTGGACGTGAACTACCAGACCTCGCTGTTGCCCCAGTCCGCCGCCGTGGCGCAGGTGGGCTGGCAGGGGCTGCTGTCCATTAGCGAGCTGCTGCCAGCCTACGGGGCCAAGTATGGCCAGGACATCACCCCGCGCAACGTCATGGACTTCATGGTGCGTGACGAGTCCAACCCGTCGAGCATCGTGGCTTGCCTGCGCGCGGCGCGCGAGAACGCGCGGGCTGTGCGGGGCGCGCTGACCACCGAACTGTGGGAGACGCAGAACGCCACCTGGCTCAAGCTTGCCGGCTACCTCAAGACACAGGATTTCGAGCGGGATCCGGGGGCCTTCTTTGAATGGGTCAAGCACCGATCACACCTCTCGCGCGGGGTGGCGGTGGGCACCATGCTCCAGGACGAAGCCTTCCACTTCTACCGCATGGGCTCGTTCCTGGAGCGGGCCGACAACACGGCGCGGCTGCTGGACGTGAAGTTCCACGCTGTGCAGAGCGATTTCTTCGGTGCCGCCAGCCAGGAGGACCAGGAGTACGACTTCTACCACTGGAGCGCGATCCTGCGCTCGGTCTCCGGCTTCGAGGTCTACCGCAAGGTCTACCGCGACGTCATCACGCCCGAGCGCGTGGCCGAACTGCTGATCCTGCGCCCGGACATGCCGCGCAGCCTCGCCGCTTGCCTGAACGAGGTGGTGGCCAACCTGGCCGTGGTGGCCAACGAGGTGTCGGGTGAAACCCAGCGCCGGGCCGGCAAGCTCAAGGCCGACCTGCAGTACGCCCGCATCGACGAGATCCTGGCCACCGGCCTGCACGCCTTCCTCACACAGTTCCTGGACCGGGTCAACGAGCTGGGCATGCGTATCAGCCAGGACTTCCTCGTGCCGACCCATTGAAGACTTAACATGCGGGCCGACACCCCTGTCGGTTGACGGCATCCGCATGAAGCTCCAGATCCAGCACACCACCACCTACCGTTACAGCGAACCGCTGCTCTACACCGTGCAGAACCTGCACCTGTGGCCGGCCAGCAGCGCCTGCCAGGTGGTGGACAGCTGGGATGTGCAGGTACCTGGTGCGCTGTACCGCCAGCCCGACATCGAGGGCAACCGTGTGCACGGCTTCAGTCGGGTGGCCCGGCCCGAGCAGGCCCTGCAAAGCCTGCGCATCACCGCCCAGGGGGTGGTCAGCACCAGCGGCGTTTGCGAGTTCACTGACGACGTCCGCGGTTTGCCCCCCGGTCTGTACCGCCGGCCGACCGTGCTGGCCGAGCCGCACCCACGCATGGCGCTGTGGGCGTTGCAGGTGGTGCCGGGTCTGATGGCAGCGCGCGCGCAGGGCGAGGCACCGTCGGTGCCCGACCTGCTGGCCCTGACCCATGCAGTGGCCGACAAGGTGCGCTACCGCAAGGGCCAGACCGGGGTAGACACGACGGCGCTGGAAGCTTTCGACTGGGGGCTGGGTGTCTGTCAGGACCAGGCCCACGTGATGGTGGCGGTCTGCCGCAGCATCGGGCTGCCAGCACGTTACGTGAGCGGCTATTTCCATGCCGCCGACGAGCCGGAACTGGCCAGCCATGCCTGGGCCGACGTCTGTCTGGACGAGGCCCGTTGCCGCTGGATCAGCCTGGACGTGACACACCACTGCCCCACCGACGAACGCCATGTGCGGCTGGCCGCTGCCAGCGACTATGCGGCCTGTCTGCCGGTGCGCGGGTTGCGACGGGGTGGTGGCGAGGAATCCCTGGCGGTCCAGGTGCGCATCAACGCGCTGGGCTGACCGGGCGCGCTTCAGCCGCGACCGGACAGGCGCCGGGCCCGGTTGCGCCGCACATGCCAGGCCCAGATCAGGCTGGTCAGTGCATAGGCCAGCACGCCACCCACGCAGGCGAACAGTGCCAGTCCCACAACCAGCGGTTTGCCCGCGTCGGTCAGCCAGTCCCAGGTGTCGGCCAGCCGGCCGGCCCAGTTGCGCTGCGCAACGGGTGTCTGCCCGTCGGGTGTGGCCGCTGCCGCACCGTCATCCGGGGGGGCTGCCAGGCCGAAGGGCTGCAGCACCCGCTGGCCGGTTTTGTACGCCGCGAAGTACACGGGCCCGAAAGTGACCGGGTTGGTCACCAGCGTGCTGGCCACCGCCATCGGCAGGTTGGCGCGCAGCACCACGGCAGCGGCCGCTGAAAAAGGAATCTGTGCCACCGGAATGAGCAGTCCGAAGAAGATCCCCAGCGCCAGGCCGAGAGCAATGCCTTTGCGGCTGAAGTGCCACAGGCGGGGGTGGTGCAGGGCGGGCCCCATCCAGCGCAGCCAGCGGTTGTGCTGGATACGCTCCGGGCTGGGCAGCCATTGGCGTAGTCGTTCTTTCATGCGAAGCGGTGGTTCTGCCGCACGCGGCGGGCGGGTATGGGATCGGGCACGACACCGCCAAGTTTCGCCGAAGCCGGTCCGGATCTTCAACGGGGCGGCAGCGTGCTCTCGATGGTGCGGCCCAGCTCAAGGACCGCCAGCGCGTAGTAGCTGCTCCAGTTGTAGCGCGTGACCACGTAGAAATTGTCGGTGCCTGCCAGATAGCTTGGCGGCTGGCTGCCGTTTTCCAGTTCGATCAGGGCGAGTTTGCCTGGGTGTTGCAGCGCGTCTGCGTCCAGCACGGCGCCCATGGCGGTGAAGCTGGCCACGTCGAAGCTGGGCAGGATGTCCGGCGCCAGCAGGGCTTCAAGATCCAGACGTTGCTCGTCGAACCGGACCGGGTAATGGGTGGGCAGGCCGCTTTGCCAGCCGTAGGTCTTGAAGTAATGGGCGACCGATCCGATGACATCGGCCACGCTGTTGATCAGGTCAATGCGCCCGTCACCGTCAAAATCCACCGCCAGGCGCAGCCAGCTGCCGGGCATGAACTGCGGCCAGCCCATGGCGCATGCGTAGCTGCCGCGCAGGCCCTGCGGGTCCAGGCCCTGTTGACGTGTCAGTCGCAGGAAGTGCCCCAGTTCTTCGCGGAAAAACTGCTGGCGGGCCGCCGCGCGCGGATGCTCCGGCGGGAAGTCCAGCGCCAGCGTGCTCAGGGCGTCGATGACCCGGAAGTTGCCGGTGTGGCGTCCGTACAGGGTCTCCACGCCAATCACGCCCACGATCAGGCTGGCGGGGACCCCATAGCGGTGCTCGGCGCGTTCCAGTGTCTCGCGGTGCGCCAGCCAGAAGCGCCGGCCGGCCTGCAGCCGCACCGGTTCGATGAAGCGTGCGCGGTACGCCTCCCAGTTTTTGGGGGTGCCTGCCGGGGGCGGGCGCATCAGCCGGATCACGCCCGCCTGGCGCTGGGCCGCTCCGATCTGCCGGCGCACCCAGCTGGCGTCCAGACCCTGGGCCTGTGCCAGTTCATCGGCCAGGGCCATGGCGCTGGGGGAGGTGGCGTAGGTGTTGTTCGGGGCCGTCCGCGCCAATGTGCGGGCGCCGGCGCACGTGCAAGCCAGGGCCAGAGCGGCCAGCACCAGCGTGCGGCGTGCGCGACGGGTCGAAAAAGGAAAAGCGGTGTTCAAGGCGGGATGGCGGGCGTCGCCCGGGGTCAACGGTTGGAGCGCAGTGTAGCGATCGGGTGTGCCGGTCGGCCGGGGCGGGCCAAAGGCCCACCGTGTTAAGCTGACCCGACCGGCCGCGACCTCGGGCATTGCGCATGTGCCGGGTCTTCTGGCGTCAAAGAACATGGGACAAACGACCGGATATTTCACCCACCCCGATTGCTGGCGTCACGACATGGGCGCCGGGCACCCCGAATGTCCCGCCCGGCTCGACGCGATCCAGGACCGCTTGCTGATCACCGGACTGGACCTTGCGCTGGACCGGCGGGAGGCCACCCCCGCAGCACTGGCCGACCTGGAACTGGCTCACGGACGCATGCACCTGGCGGCGCTGCGCGGGCTGTCCGACCAGCTGCGCGACGACATCGCCGCCGGCGGCCCGACCCACGCGCAGATCGACCCGGACACCTCGATCAACATGCACAGCTGGGACGCGATCCTGGTGGCGGCGGGGGCGGCCATCGATGCGGTGGACGCCGTGATGGCGGGTGAACTGGCCAACGCGTTTTGCGCGGTTCGCCCGCCCGGCCACCATGCCACACGCAGCCAGGCCATGGGCTTTTGCTTCGTCAACAACGTGGCGGTGGCGGCCAAGTACGCGCTGGAGCGCCACGGCCTGCAGCGGGTGGCCATCATCGACTTCGACGTGCACCACGGCAACGGTACCGAGGACATCGTTGCGGGTGACGAACGCATCCTCATGTGCAGCTTCTACCAGCACCCGTTCTACCCGCCGTGGGATCACTCCACCGCGTCGAACCTGGTCAACCTGCCGGTGCCGGCCTACACCAAGGGCATGGACATCCGCGAACTGGTGGACATGATGTGGCTGCCGCGCCTGGAGTCCTTCCAGCCCGAACTGATCCTGATCAGCGCCGGTTTTGATGCCCACCGCGAAGACGACATGGGCCAGCTCGGCCTGGTGGAGCAGGATTACGCTTGGATCACCATGCGCATCAAGGACATCGCCCGGCGCTTTGCAAAGGCCGCATCGTCA
>JBJTNV010000082.1:0-14577 GCA_046074205.1 Hydrogenophaga sp. | reverse complement strand
GCCGCCAGCTCTGGGCGCTGCTGGCCCTCACGCTCATGTGGGGGGTCAACTGGCCCATGATGAAACTCTCGTTGCAGCAGCTCTCGCCGCTGTATTTCCGCGCCAGCACCATGCTGCTGGGGGCGGCCTGGCTGTTCGCCTATGTGGCGGCCCGGGGCGAACGCATGCGGCCGGTGGGCCGCGAATGGCTGGCGATCGCCTGGCTGGGCCTGCCCAACGTGCTGGGCTGGCACACGCTGTCCATCTTCGGCGTGCAGGAGCTGGCCTCGGGCCGGGCCGCCATCCTGGGCTTCACCATGCCCATCTTCACCGTGCTGCTGGGCGCCGCCTTCTTCGGCGAACGCATCACGCCGCGCGTGCGGCTGGCGGTGCTGTGCGTGAGCCTGGCCATTGGCCTGCTGCTGTGGCACGAGTTGCAGCGCCTGTCGGGCCGGCCCGCCGGCGTGGCCTGGATGCTGGGTGCCGCGGCCTGCTGGGCGCTGGGCACGCTGCTGTTCCGGCGAGCGCAGCTCACGCTCTCGCCGCTGGTCATCACGGTGTGGATGCTGCTGCTCGGCAGCTGTGTGCTGTGGGGTCTGGCGTTGTCGCTGGAGCCCCTGCCCGACCCGACCGGGTTCACGCCACTGATGTGGATCAGCCTGGCCTACGGCGTGCTCATCAACTACGGCTTTGCGCAGCTGATCTGGTTCGCCATGGCGCGCAGCCTGCCGCCGGCCACCAGCGCGATGAGCATCATGGCCATCCCGCTGGTGGGCACGCTCAGCGCCACCTTCATCACCGGCGAGGTGCCGCACTGGCAGGACTGGCTGGCCATGGGCTTCGTGATGGTGGCCATCGCCAGCGTGCTGCTGCCCGCGGGCGCGCTGCGACGGCGCACCGGCACGGCACAATCGCCCGATGCCTGAGACCCCCGCCCGCCTGAACCTCATCTACGCTCGCGCCGCCAACGGCGTGATCGGCCAGGACAACACACTGCCCTGGCACCTGCCCGAAGACCTGGCGCACTTCAAGCGCACCACGCTGGGCTGCCCGGTCATCATGGGCCGCAAGACCTGGGATTCACTGCCACCGAAGTTCCGCCCCCTGCCCGGCCGCCTGAACATCGTCGTCACGCGCGACACCGGCTTGGTCGCCGAGGGCGCTTCGGTCGTGCATTCGCTCGATGCCGCCCGCGACCGCTGCCCTGCCGGCACCGATGCCTGGGTGATCGGCGGCGCGCAGATCTATGCGCAGGCGCTGCCGCTGGCCAGCACGGTGGTGGTCACCGAGATCGCACGCGACTTCGAGGGCGATGCCTTCGCCCCCACGCTGGGGTCCGAGTGGCGCGAAGCCGCGCGCGAAGAACACGTCAGCGCATCCGGCCTGCCCTTCGCCTTCGTCACCTACACCCGTACCGCCTGAAAGCCGCCATGCAACTCGCCACCTGGAACGTCAACTCCCTCAACGTGCGCCTGCCGCAGGTGCTGGCCTGGCTCGCCGCCAACCCGGTGGACGTGCTGGCGCTGCAGGAACTCAAGCTCACCGACGACAAGTTTCCCGTGCAAGCCTTCACCGATGCCGGCTATCACGCCCACTGGTTCGGGCAGAAGACCTACAACGGTGTGGCGCTGCTGAGCAAGACGCCCGCTACCGACGTCATCCGCAACATCCCGGGTTTTGAAGACGAGCAGTCGCGCGTGCTCTGCGCCACCGTCGCCGGTGTGCGCGTGATCGGCGCCTACTTTCCCAACGGACAAGAGCCGGGCAGCGACAAATTTGCCTACAAGATGCGCTGGCTGGACGCCCTGCGCGAATGGGTGCGCACCGAGCTGCTGACCCACCCGCAGTTGGTCCTGATGGGCGACTACAACATCACCTTCGACGACACCGACGTCTGGGACCCGGTCGGGTTGCGCGAAACCATCCACTGCACCACCGAGGAACGCACACAGCTGCGGGGCCTGATCGACCTGGGCCTGCACGATGCGCACCGCCTGTTCGAGCAACCGCCCAAGAGCTTCAGCTGGTGGGACTACCGGCAACTGGGTTTCCAGAAAGGACGCGGTCTGCGCATCGACCATATCCTGATCACCGACGCCCTCAAGGCCCGCGCCACGGCCTGCACCATTGACCGCACGCCGCGCAAGAACCCGCAGCCCAGCGACCACGCACCGGTGGTGCTGACGCTGGCGGACTGACCTCACAACGGCGCATCCGCGCGCAGCGCTGCTGGGAGAGGGCCCTACTCCATCCCGAGTTCCTGGATCTTGCGGGTGATGGTGTTGCGGCCAATGCCCAGCTTGTGTGCTGCCTCGATGCGGCGTCCCCGCGTGTGGGCCAGCGCAGCTTCGATCAGCCGGGTCTCGAAACGGCGGGTGAGCACATCCCAGACATCGGTTCGACCGGCCGCAAGCAAGGCCTGCGCTTCGGCCTGCAACACCCCCTCCCAAGCCGTACCGTCGCCACGGGATGGCAGCGGCTCGGAAGGAAACGCTTCGGGTGCTGTCCCGGCGATCACCGGCGACACCGGATCGGCACCGGCATCGGGTGCGTCGGCCGCACTGCCAGCCGATGCGGATCCGGTTGCAACGGGTAGGGGCGAGGCCAGGGGAGATGCCTCGAGAGTGGCCAGGACCTCGGGCGGCAGATCTTTCACATCGACCACTTGCGCCGGGGCCATCACGGTGAGCCAGTGGCAAATGTTTTCCAGCTGGCGGACGTTACCCGGGAAATCAAACCCGCACAGCAGGCGCAAGGCGGCATCGGACATGCGCTTGGGCTCCACACCGAGCTGGCGGGCGCTTTGCTGCAGGAAGAACCGCGCCAGCAGCGGGACGTCCTCACGTCGCTCGCGCAGGGCTGGCAGGCGCAGGCGAATCACGTTGAGGCGGTGGAACAGGTCCTCACGGAAGCCACCTTCCTTGACGCGCTGTTCCAGATGCTGGTGCGTGGCCGCAATCACACGCACATTGGCCTTGACGGCACTGTGTCCACCCACGCGGTAGAAATGCCCGTCAGACAACACGCGCAGCAGACGCGTCTGCAGGTCAAACGGCATGTCGCCGATCTCGTCCAGGAACAGTGTGCCGCCTTCGGCCTGCTCAAAGCGGCCACGGCGCATGGTCTGCGCACCGGTGAAAGCCCCGCGCTCATGGCCGAACAGCTCGGACTCCAGCAGGTCTTTGGGGATCGCCGCGGTGTTGATGGCCACAAAAGGACCACCCGCACGGGGCGAGTGCTTGTGCAGCGCACGCGCCACCAACTCCTTGCCAGAACCCGACTCCCCGGTGATGAGCACCGTCACGTTGCTCTGTGACAGGCGGCCGATGGCACGGAAGACATCCTGCATGGCGGGTGCCTGACCCAGCATTTCCGGGGCCGCCACCAGTGTTTCGTGCGCCACTTCCTCGCGCTGGCTCTCATCGACCGCACGGTGGATCAGCTCGATGGCCTTGGGCAGGTCAAACGGCTTGGGCAGGTACTCAAAGGCACCCCCCTGAAAAGCCGAAACCGCACTGTCCAGATCGGAGAACGCGGTCATGATGATGACCGGAAGACCGGGCAGCTTGTCCTTGACTTTCTCCAGCAGGTCCAGCCCCGAGCCACCGGGCATGCGGATGTCGCTGACCAGCACCTGCGGCCCGTCGGATTCGGGCACATCGGCCAGCGCCCTGAGCACCTCCTGAGGATGCGTGAAGCTGCGCGTGGGCAGGTTCTCGCGCGCCAGCGCCTTCTCCAGCACGAAGCGGATGGATTGGTCATCGTCCACGATCCAGATCGGCTTCATGTGTGGCATATCCCTTCTTCAGCGGCTTGTGTAAGTGGTCAGGGCAACGGAATCAGCAGCTTGAAATCCGTTCGGCCGGGTGCGCTTTCACACTCGATCAGGCCATGGTGCTGCTGTACAAAGGTTTGTGCCAGCGTCAGCCCCAGCCCGGATCCGCCATCCCGCCCCGACACGAGCGGGAAAAAGATGCGGTCCTTGATCGAGTCCGGCACACCGGGCCCGTTGTCGATCACATGCAATTCCAGTGCCAGACGGTAGCGTTGCTTGCCGAACGTCACCTGCCGGCCCACACGGGTGCGCAAGACGATCTCGGCATCGCCGGCCGCCATGCGTTCGGACAGCGCCTGCGCCGCGTTGTGCACGATGTTGAGGACCGCCTGAATCAGCTGTTCACGGTCGCCTCGGAACTCGGGAATGGAGATGTCGTAGTCACGGACCACCCGCAGACCCCGCGGGAATTCCGCCAGGATGAGCGATCGCACACGTTCACACACTTCATGGATGTTGACGTCACCCACCACGTGCGGTCGGCGGTGGGGTGCCAGCAGGCGGTCGACCAGTGACTGCAGCCGGTCGGCCTCGTGGATGATGACCTGCGTGTACTCGGTCAGCTGCCGGTTCTCCAGCTCCAGCTCCAGCAACTGGGCTGCGCCACGAATGCCCCCCAAAGGATTCTTGATCTCGTGCGCCAGGTTGCGGATGAGCTCCTTGTTCGCCTGCGCCTGGTCCATCAGGCGCTCCTCACGCACCTGGCGCGTCTGCTGCTCCAGCGGCAGCAGCTCCACGATCACTTCGCCCGGAACGTCTGTCTGTGCCACCACCACGTGCACCGGCAAGGGATCGTGGTGCGGCCGTTTGAGCCGGGCGTCGTAACGCAGGGCGGCAAAGGCATTGTCGGTCGCGCCGCTGAGCGCGTTCTGAAGCAGCTGCGGCTCGGTGAAACAGTCTTGCAGCAAGGCCCCCGTGATGCTGCGCCGGGACATCCCCAGCGCGTCTTCCAGCGCGGCATTGGCATAGAGCACCGCACCATCGGTGGCCACCACGGCAACCAGGGTGGCCAGCAGATCCAGGGCACCCAAACGCTGTCCCGCCTCCAGCGGGTGCGTCCTGGCGGCACCACGGCCCCCCGAGACGGCGATCGGCAGACTCATGGCGCCCCCGTCGCCGCAGCACCCGGGGCTGCGCCCAGGCGCCCGAGCTCGCGGCGGATGCTCTGCACATCGTTTTGCGCCCGCACCAGCGCCGACCGGAGTCCGTCCACGCGGTCCAGGTAACGCTGATGGTTACGCGCTTCACCGCCCTCCTGCTCGGGCTGCCCGTTGGCGTAGGCCTGCTCGGCACGTGCCAGCCGGTCCAGTGCCTGACGCAATTCAGCCTCCAGAATGGTGCGGGCATCGCTGTCACGGGCACGTTGCTGCGCGGGGTCCACCCGGCCGCCGCCTGTCGCCGGTGCGCCAGCCCGGCGCGGCGCGGACGGTGTCGGCGCTTCGGTGCGGGACGAGACACCCTGGACAAACGTCAATGGTCGGTCCGACACCGCCTGGCAGCCCGGTCGCTGCGCCCGGGCTGCATCGTTGGTGTATTCGTGACCGCATCGGTAAATGCGCTCCTGCGCCCACAGGGGCATGCAGACACACCACGCCACAGCGGCGGCGATCAGCGAACGGGTGACAGAAGATGGCGACATATGCACAGGGTCACGGCAGGGGGTTACCACTGGGGAGCCCCTGGCCGTTTGAGTATGACCCAAAACCCCGCTCGATCACGGTCAGCGGTGTCCGGGCTGGCCGGCGGGCACACCAAGAAAAAAGGGACGGCCTTGGCCGTCCCCGGTTGTCCAACCCGCCGTGTCAGCGGACCAGACCGTGCCTCACAGGCTGTAGTACATGTCGTACTCGACCGGCGAGACTTCGACGCGGGAGCGGGTGACTTCCTGCATCTTCAGCTCGATGTAGGCGTCGATCCAGGCGTCGGTGAACACACCACCTTTGGTCAGGAAAGCACGGTCCTTGTCGAGATGGGCCAGCGCTTCGTCCAGGCTGGCGCACACGGTCGGCACCAGCTTGTCCTCTTCCGGCGGCAGATGGTAGAGGTCCTTGGTGGCGGCTTCGCCCGGATGGATCTTGTTTTCCACGCCGTCCAGACCGGCCATCAGCAGAGCGGCAAAGCCCAGGTAGGGGTTGCACAGCGGATCGGGGAAACGGGCTTCGACGCGGCGGGCCTTGTCGGAGGCCACGTTCGGGATGCGGATCGAGGCGGAACGGTTCTTGGCCGAATAGGCCAGCTTGACCGGGGCTTCGAAGTGCGGAACCAGGCGCTTGTAGCTGTTGGTGCCAGGGTTGGTGATCGCGTTCAGGGCACGGGCGTGCTTGATGATGCCGCCGATGTAGTACAGCGCGAACTCGGACAGGCCGGCGTAGCCGTTGCCGGCAAACAGGTTCTTGCCGTCTTTCCACACCGACTGGTGCACGTGCATGCCGGAGCCGTTGTCACCATGGTAGGGCTTGGGCATGAAGGTGGCGGTCTTGCCGTAGGCATTGGCCACGTTCTGGATCACGTACTTCTGCAGCAGCGTCCAGTCGGCGCGCTCGACCAGGGTCGAGAACTTGGTGCCGATTTCGCACTGGCCTGCACCGGCCACTTCGTGGTGGTGCACTTCAACGGGCACACCGACCGCCTCGAGGATCTGGCACATCTCGTTGCGCATGTCGATGGTGCTGTCCACCGGTGCGACCGGGAAATAACCACCCTTGGTGCGCGGACGGTGACCGCGGTTGCCGCCCTCGAGCTTGGCGCCGCTGTTCCAGGGAGCCTCGTACTCTTCGATCTGGTAGAAGCTGTGGCCCGGCTCGTTGCTCCAGCGCACTTCGTCGAACAGGAAGAATTCGGGTTCCGGGCCGAAGAAGGCGGTATCGCCCAGGCCGGAAGCCTTGAGGTAAGTCTCGGCGCGCTTGGCAATGGAGCGCGGATCGCGCTCGTAGGCCTTGCCGTCGGTCGGTTCGATCACATCGCAGACCAGCACGAGCGTGGACTCTTCCACGAACGGGTCGACGAAAGCGGTGCCAGCATCGGGCATGAGCAGCATGTCAGACGCCTCGATCCCCTTCCAGCCGGCGATGGAAGAGCCGTCGAAGGCCTGGCCTTCTTCAAACTTGTCTTCGCTGAACTGGGACACGGGGATCGTGATGTGCTGCCACTTACCACGGGTGTCGGTGAACCGGAAATCAACGAAACGGACGTCGTTGTCCTTCACCATTTGCATCACGTCTGCGACGGTCTTGGCCATCAAAAAGCTCCTGTAGCGGGGTGGGAAAATCGGTTGACGAGAGGAATCAAGCAGCTTTTGTGCCACCGGAGGCCTGTCGCATACGCCGTTCATCGGCAGTGCAGCGTGCACCACCTTGGATTATGGCGGAGTGACGCTCCACCGGGCACCATGACCGCCACAACAGTCGCATCCAGTGCCCCAGGTCGCGCCCTGGACGACCCCAAAATGCACCAACGAAGTGCAAATGCACCGATTGCGCCGGTCAAAACACCGGCTCAACGCACCATTTCGGGGCCAAGTTCGGCCCGCTGGGCTTGCAACCCCGACAGCAAGCGGGCAAAGGCCGCGGCCACCTCGGCCGGATGCCCTTTAACCCCCAGCTCGATATGCCGGCCATACTGCGGGTGGTCCACGCTGGGCAGGCTGAACACCTTGACCGGGTGCTCGCGCTCCACCGCCTCCATCAGCGGCGTGAGCGCAGCTTCCAGCGCCCCCATGACCACCACCGAGCGCTCCTGCCAGGTGCCTTGCTGGTGCCAGGCCCGGTAGTCGGTGTCGAGCAGCGCTTCGATCATGGGCCAGGCCATGACGGGAAAACCGGGCACGAAATGCACCGTTCCACCACCGGGCCCGTCGCAGCTGAAGCCCGGAATCCGGTTGTACGGATTGGGAATGATGCGGGCACGGGCAGGGAAAACGCCCATATTGAAACGGTGCACGTTATCGGGGCGGTCAGGGTCGTAAACCTCTCCCTTTTCAGCTGCCAGGTCGCGCATGCGCTGCTCGATCAGGGCGCGCGCCTCGGGATGCAGCACCAGCTCGTCCCCCAGTGCAGCGGCGGCACATTGCCGGGTATGGTCGTCCGGCGTGGCACCAATGCCGCCACACGAAAACACCACATCGGCACTCTCGAAAGCTTGCCGCAGGGCATGCGTGATACGCACGCGCTCGTCCCCCACGCACTGGGACCAGGCCAGCGAAAGACCCCGCGCCTGCAGCAGTTCGATGACTTTGGGCAGGTGCTTGTCCGCCCGCTTGCCGGACAGGATCTCGTCACCAATGATGATCAGGCCAAAGGCAGGTTTCATGGTTTGAACGAACAGAACGGGCCAGGTGGAATGGACAGATGCGCTCACACGCCGGGCAGCGGAGCTCCGGCCGGACGCCGATCCGGTGCGGGCGCCACCACGATATCGGACTGAACACCTGCAGGTGAAGGCGCGGCAGTGGCCACCTCTGCCGCACGCAACAACTGCAAGGCCGCCAGCGTGAAGTGCGCAAACCAGAGCGAAGCAAAAGCGAACACCAGCGTGTAGACCCAGATAGCGACCGGCACCAGCAGCGGTGCCAGGGCAATGAACAAGGCTCCCGAAGCCCACAGCAGGCTCGGCGCGGCCGCCAGGTAGCCACTGAGCACTCCCATCAGCAGCAAACGGTAACGGTACTGGTGCAGGATGACCCGACGCTCGGAGGCGCTGGCGTGCGCGGCAAGCGCATCGAAAGCGAACACACGGTACGTCAGCCATCCCCATACCAGTGGCGGCAGGATCAACACCAGCGGGGGAATCAGCCACAGCGGCATGGACACGACCAGTGCCAGCAAGGCCAGCAGCAGGGAGCCCAGCGACCAGAACACGCTGGCCAGGAACGATCCGCCACGCTTTCGTTCCAGCAGGGGAAAGCGGCGTTGCCCGACCAGTTCCACCATCGCCGGCGTCATGAACACGGCCACCTGCAACAGGCACATGAAGACGATCACCGGGGTGGCCAACACAAGCACGAGCAAGGGAGCAAACACCGTTCGCAGCGAACCCAGGCCCAGACGGTCCAGCCAGCCGAGGACGGACTGCAGAAGCTCGCGAGACGCCAGCCATTGGCCCAGCGCGTCGACCGCCGGGTCCCAGAAAAAATAGCCCAGACCGAAGCACAGCACCACCATCAGCACCAGGGGCAGGAACGACAGGGCGATCACCCGCGGGTGCATGCAATAGGCCACCGCACGCCAGAAAGAATCGAACAGCACGCGCATGCCGGAAGCATACCCGCTGCACTCCCGGCACACGGGCGACAGGATGGCAAGCGGCAACCGCCTAGGATGACTTCCCATGCGCTTTATCGACATCCATGGCGTGCAGCTGGAGGTCTCGCACCTGCCGGGACCGCCCCATCGGGCGCCACTGCTTTTCCTGCACGAAGGTCTCGGTAGCGTGTCCATGTGGCAACAGCGGGGACGCGATTGGCCGCGCGAACTGTGTGCGGCGACCGGTCGCGCCGGCTGGCTGTATTCCCGCCGCGGGTACGGTCAGTCCGACCCTGTACCGGATGTGCGTGGTCTTCCCCGCCGGCAAGGCTTCTGGCACGCAGGACGCCATGAGCCCGACTACATGCACCTTGAGGCGCACCGGGTGTTGCCCGCGCTGCTGGAACAACTGGGCATCGAACCTCCGGTATTGGTCGGCCACTCCGATGGAGCCACCATTGCCCTGCTGCACGCGAGTGCACACCCGGTCAGCGCGTGTGTCGCCATGGCGCCACACGTTTTTGTGGAACCGGTTGCCTTGCAGGCCATCGCGGCGGTGCGGGCGCAGTACCTGGCCGACCAGACCAATGAAGACCCGGACAGACCGGGTCTTCGTGCACGGCTGGCGCGCCACCACCGAGACGTGGACAACGCTTTCTGGCAGTGGAACGACGTCTGGCTCAGTCCGGCCTTCGCCGGCTTCGACATCCGCCCGGCGTGTGCCAGCATCCAGGCTCCGGTGCTGACCGTTCAGGGAGAGAACGACGAATACGGAACGCTGGAACAAGTCCATGCCATCCTTCGTGCCACGCCACATGCTGATCTGCAGGTGCTATCCGACTGCGGCCACAGCCCCCACCGCGACCAGCCCGACGCCCTGATCGCCAGGATCCAGCGGTTTCTGGCGCACTTGCCCTGAACCAGCGTGCACGCCCGCGCCGACACAGCGATGGCTAAGCTGAGCCGCCGACGGCGGTTTACCCGGCAGGCTTCGTCGTCAGCGCCTGTACCTCCTGCCGCGTGAGCCAGCGCCACTGACCCGGCGACAAGGTCTCGTCCAGCTTCAGCGCACCGACAGCCGAGCGGTGCAAGGCTTCCACCCGGTTACCCACGGCTGCCACCATGCGTTTGACCTGGTGGTACTTGCCCTCGGTCAACGTCAGCTGCAGATGCCTCTCGCCCAGCGCCTGCGCAGCCTGCGCCTTCACCGGCTTCGGGTCATCGTCCAGCACCACGCCGTCGAGCAGACGCTGAATCTGCCGCTCCTCCAGCGGGTGCTTGACCGTTACCTCGTACACCTTGGGCACATGGTGGCGCGGTGAGGTGAGGCGGTGGATGAACTTGCCGTCGTCCGACAGCAGCAGCAGGCCAGTCGTGTCTTGGTCCAGCCGCCCCACCGCCTGTACGCCCGCTGCAGCGCCCCCCCCACGGGTACGCAAGGGCGCCGGCAGCAAGGTGTAAATGCTGGGGTACATGCCGGGCTTTTGCGAGCACTCGGTCCCGGCCGGCTTGTGCAACAGCAGGTAGGCCAGCCGGTGATACGCCCAGCGCTCGCCCTGGACCCAGAAAACCAGCCCGTCCTCGATCAGGTCTTCGGCAGGATCATCGCAGGCCCTGCGTTCGTCACCAACCTGCACCAGCCCCTGCTGGACCAGCCCGCAGCACACCCGGCGCGTGCCAAAGCCCTGGGAGAAAAGAATGTCCTGCAGCTGCATACCGGTTGACCCACGGTCGCGCGGCCGCACTGGATCACGGTCGCAAAAAAACCACCGGAGGATGAGTCCGGTGGTTCTCGGATGGTGGTGGAGCTGGGGGGATTTGAACCCCCGTCCGCAAGCCTTCTTCGCGCAGTTCTACATGTGTAGTCGTCTGATTTGGATCTCGCCACCCACGTCGCGCAGCGACACGCTACGCAGGCAGCCAGCACCCTTGGATCTCGCCCCGTGCCAAGGTACCCGACACGAAGCCAGCCGATCAAAATTCCCTTGCAGCCTGGACAGCCTTGCGGCCGCCCTTGCCCAGCCTATCGGCCTGCTGTTGCAAGGCTCACCGGATTAAGCGGCGAGTGCGAAACGTTCGTCGTTTGCAGTTAGTTTTTTTCTGCGGTTTAACGAGGTGACAGAACCTCGACATGCCCTGCTGCGTGTCCGAACCCACGTCGAAACCAGTGCAGCCCCTGAGGTGGACAGTTTAAGGCAGGTCCAGCCATTTCAAGAGCTCCAGCGGAAAATCAATCTCTGCATCGGCCGCCCAATGAGCGGTCGTTTGGGCCTCCCCCAGGTACCCGTACCGCGCGGCCACGGTGAACATGCCCGCAGCCCGGCCCGCGAGGATGTCACGCTCGTCATCACCCACATACACGCAAGCCGAGGCGTCCACCCCCAGGCGCCGGGCGGCCTCCAGCAAGGGATCGGGATGCGGTTTGGCCTTGGGCAGCGTATCGCCGCAGATGACAGCGCCGGCGGGTGACAGCACCGGAAACCCCGCCAACACCTGGTGGGTCAGGTGTTGCGCCTTGTTGGTGACAATGCCCCAGGGCAAACCGGCAGCCGACAGCGTGCCCACCAGCCGGTCTACCCCGTCGAAACAGATGGTGTTCTCCAACAGACACCGTCCGTACCCGTGCATGAATTCCTGTCGCATCGTTTCATAAGCCTCGTCGGCGGGTGTGCAGCCAAAGGCGATGCGCAGCATGCCGCGGGCGCCAGAACTCGCGTGCGGGCGGTAAGCGCTCAACGGCAGTGGCGCCAGTCCACGGATGGCACGCATGCGCTGGGCAGCCAGTGCCAGGTCGGGCGCACTGTCCACCAGGGTGCCATCCAGATCGAACAGCACGGCCTGAGGCACCAAAGGTGGACGCGTCATGCCCGGCGTGCGGCGACGAGGTAGTTCACGCTGGTGTCATCGCTGAGCCAGTAACGCCGGCTCAAGGGGTTGTATTCCAAGCCCCGGGTTTGCACCCACTCCAGACCGGCCTGCCGGCAAAAGCCGGCCAGCTCACTGGGTCGAATCATCTTGGCGTACTCATGCGTGCCCTTGGGCAACATCTGCAGCAGATACTCGGCACCGACAATGGCCAACAGGAAGGACTTTGGGTTGCGGTTGATGGTGGAGAAAAACACCCAGCCCCCAGGTTTGACCAGGGTCGCGCAGGCCCGGACCACCGACGAAGGGTCGGGGACGTGCTCGAGCATCTCCATGCAGGTGACCACGTCAAATTGCCCTGGCTTCTCTGCCGCGAGCGCCTCGGCGCTCACCTCCCGGTACTCAATGTTGGGGGTACCCGCTTCCAGCGCGTGCAGCTGGGCCACCTTGAGCGCCTTGGTCGACAAATCGATCCCGGTCACTTGCGCACCCTTGCGCGCCATGGCGTCAGACAGAATTCCGCCACCGCAACCGACATCCAGCACGTTCAGCCCCTGCAGGGCAACCAGCCTGTCGATCCAGCCCAACCGCAGCGGATTGATCTGGTGCAGGGGGCGGAACTCGCTATCGGGATCCCACCAGCGGTGGGCCAAGTCTGAAAATTTGGCCAGTTCGGCCGGATCGGCGTTGACGTGGATATTCATGATCCGAGCATTATGGTCAGCCCAAGAAAAAACCGCGCCGAGGCGCGGTTTTCAGACAAGGACCGCAAAGGTCACTTGTTGGTGCGGGTGCCCACCACCTCGACTTCCACGCGGCGGTTCTTGGCGCGGCCTTCCTTGGTGCTGTTGTCAGCGACCGGCTGGCTCTCACCCTTGCCTTCGGTGTAGACACGGTTGCTCTCGATGCCTTTGCTCACCAGATAGGCCTTGACAGCCTCGGAGCGACGCACCGACAGTTTCTGGTTGTAAGCATCAGCGCCAGTGGCGTCGGCGTGACCCACGGCGATCACCACTTCCAGGTTGATGCCTTTGACCTTGTCGGCCAGATCGTCCAGCTTGGCCTTGCCAGCGGGCTTGAGCACCGCTTTGTCAAAGTCGAAGAATGCATCAGCGGCGTAAGTGACCTTGGAAGCCACCGGAGCGGGAGCGGGAGCGGGAGCGGGAGCCGGGGCGGGTGCGGGTGCAGCAGCGGCCGGTTCAGCGGCAGGGGCCGGCTGGGGCACGATGGCGCCGTCACAGCCCTGTGCGGCGGTTGCAGGGGTCCAGTTGGCATCACGCCAGCACAGTTCGCTGGTGCCGTTCTTCCAGACCAGGTCAGCGGACGCGTTGCGCCAGTTGTCGATGGTCTGAGCGCCAGCGGCCGAAGCCATGGCGGCGGTTGCAATCAGCATGGCCACTTTGTTCAGTTTTTTCATGGTTTTCCTCTTGGATCACCCCGAAGGGCTGGGTATCAACAATGACGCTCGAAGTGGACCCCACTTGAAACGCTCAATTCATTGTGCCACAGCGGGTTGCCTGCACGTGTCGCCTTCTCAGGCCTCGATGGCCGGCCCTTCCTTCCCTGGATGCAGTATGTTGCCAACACGCAACGGTCCGTGCAGCCGATTCAAGGGGCGACCGGCCACTAAAATGGCCGGTTGACCTTCAGGCCCACCCGCCTCCACCCGCACACGGCCCATCCATGACCCAGTTCGCCAAAGAGACCCTGCCCATCAGTCTGGAAGAGGAGATGCGCCGCAGCTATCTCGACTACGCCATGAGCGTGATCGTGGGACGCGCCCTGCCGGATGCCCGGGACGGCCTCAAGCCTGTTCATCGCCGAGTTCTCTATGCGATGCACGAGCTCAACAACGACTGGAACCGGCCGTACAAGAAGTCGGCCCGTATCGTCGGTGACGTGATCGGTAAATACCACCCGCACGGCGACAGAGCGGTGTACGACACCATCGTGCGCATGGCGCAGGACTTCTCTCTTCGCCACATGCTGGTGGACGGCCAGGGCAACTTCGGTTCAGTCGATGGCGACAACGCCGCCGCCATGCGCTACACCGAGATCCGCATGTCCAAGATCGCGCACGAGATGCTCGCGGACATCGACAAGGAAACGGTGGATTTCGGTCCGAACTACGACGGCTCCGAAAAAGAGCCGCTGGTGCTGCCGACTCGCCTGCCCAACCTGCTGGTCAACGGCTCGGGCGGCATCGCGGTGGGCATGGCCACCAATATTCCGCCTCACAACCTCAACGAGGTGGTGGACGCCTGCCTGCACTCGCTGAAGAACCCGGACTGCTCGATCGACGAACTGATGGAGATCATCCCGGCGCCCGACTTCCCCACGGGCGGCATCATCTACGGCATCAACGGCGTCAAGGACGGCTATCGCACCGGCCGCGGTCGCGTGGTGATGCGCGCCAAGGTGCACTTTGAGGACATCGACAAGGGCCAGCGCCAGGCGATCATCGTTGACGAGATCCCCTACCAGGTCAACAAGAAGACGCTGCAGGAGCGCATCGCCGAGCTGGTGCACGAGAAGAAGCTCGAAGGCATCAGCCACATCCAGGACGAGTCGGACAAGTCCGGCATGCGCCTGGTGATCGAGCTCAAGCGCGGCGAGGTGCCCGAGGTGGTGCTGAACAACCTGTACAAGCAGACGCAG
>JBJTNV010000081.1:0-27119 GCA_046074205.1 Hydrogenophaga sp. | reverse complement strand
CGTCAGCGCCGAGGGCAAGGCCGGCTTGTCGGACGCCACCGGCGCTGACGGCCGAATTGTTCTACGAACTGCTGCTGGCTGAACTCACCGCCAGCGGGAACGACCCCGGAACGGCCTTCTCGCTGCTGATGGATGCGGCGCGCAAGACCAACGATGCCGCCCTGTACCAGCGCGCCGTCGAGATCGCGCTGCAGGCGCGGGCCGGCGACTCCGCGCTGCAGGCCGCGCGCGCCTGGAAGCAGGCGCTGCCGCAATCGCGCGAGGCCAACCGCTTCGTGCTGCAAATCCTGCTGGCGCTCAATCGCGTCGCCGAGACCGCCGAGCCGCTGCGCGCCCAGATCGCCCAGTCGCCGCCGGCTGAGCGCAACGCTGCCCTGGCCCTGGTGCCCCGCCTGTATGCGCGGGCCAGCGACAAGAAGCTGGCGGCCACCGTGGTCGAACAGGCGCTGGCCGAGTCCCTGTCCCAAGCCGAAACGGCCGCCGCGGCCTGGACCGCCGTGGGCCGGCTGCGACTGGCGGCCGCCGACACGGCCGGCGCGCTCGAGGCCGCGACCCGGGCGCAGGCGGCCGGCCCGGCCAACGAAGGCCCGGCCCTGCTCGCCCTGGAGCTGATCGCCCCGCAGCGGCCGCAGGCCGAGGCGCTGGTGCGCCGCTACCTGGACGGACCGCAGCCCGCGCCAGAGATCCGGATGAACTACACGCGCGCGCTGCTGGACGCCCAGCGCTATGCCGATGCCCGCGTGCAGCTGCAGGCCATCCTGTCGCAGCGTGCCGACTTCGCCGAGGCCTGGCTGCTGCAAGGCGTGCTGCAGGTGCAGGACAACCAGCCCGAGCCGGGCGAGGCCTCGCTGCGGCGCTACATCGAGCTGGCGCAGCGGCGCCCGCGCGCCGAAGGCGGCGAAGACGCCCGCGGCCTGGTGCAGGCCTACCTGGCGCTCGCGCAGATCGCCGAGAAGCGCGGCGACCTGGCCCAGGCCAATGCCTGGCTGGACTTTATCCAGGACCCGCAGGACCTGGTGGCCGCCCAGGGGCGGCGGGCCTCGATCCTGGCCCGCCAGGGCCGCATGGACGAGGCACGCGCCCTGATCCGGGCCCTGCCCGAGCGCAACGAGGCGCAGGCGCGGGCCAAGCTGCTGGCCGAGGCCCACCTGCTGCGCGATCACCGCCAGTACCAGGGCGCCTACGACATCCTGGGCCAGGCCGTGAGCCGGCTGCCCGCCGACACCGACCTGCTGTACGAGCAGGCCATGATGGCCGACAAGCTGGCGCGCTACGAGGACATGGAGCGCCTGCTGCGCCAGGCCATTGCCATCAAGCCGGATTTCCACCACGCCTACAACGCGCTGGGCTACTCCCTGGCCGAGCGCGGCGTGCGCCTGCCGGAGGCCCGGCAGTTGATCCAGAAGGCGCTGGAGTACGCACCCGAAGACCCCTACATCACCGACAGCCTGGGCTGGGTGGAGTTTCGCCTGGGCAACCGGGCCGAAGCCCAGCGCCTGCTGGAGAAAGCCTACCGCGCACGCCCCGACGCCGAGATCGCCGCCCACCTGGGCGAGGTTCTGTGGGCCAGCGGGCAGAAAGAGCAGGCGCTGAAAATATGGCGCGAAGGCCTGCTGCTGGCCGGCGACAACGAAACCCTGCAATCGACGCTCAGACGCCTGCGTGTCCAGCCATGACGGTGCTGTTGCGCCGGACCGTGCTGCTCTGTGCGGGCCTGGTGACCGCTGGCTGCGCGGCACCGCGATGGCCGGCGGGGTCTGCAACCCATGACTGGAGCGGACGTCTGGCCATGCAGGTGGACAGTGACCCCCCGCAGTCCCTGACGGCCGGGTTCGATCTGACCGGATCACCGGACACCGGAGAGCTGCGGATCAGCAGTCCCTTGGGTACCACGCTCGCCACGCTCCGTTGGCGGCCCGGTCACGCCGAGCTGCTGCACGGAACGCAAAGCGCGCAGCGCGACAGTCTGGATGCCCTGACGACCGAATGGATGGGCGCCTCCTTGCCGGTGGCTGCACTGTTTGGATGGTTGCGCGGAGTGCCCGAGGCTGTGGATGGCTGGACAGTGGACCTGAGCGGGTACGCACAGGGCCGGCTCACGGCACTGCGCCATCATCCAGCGCCTGCGGCACACCTGCGCATCGTCTTCCAGCCATGAACGCCCCTCTACCGACACCGACGGATCACCTGCGTGATGTCCCGGCGCCTGCCAAGCTGAACCTTTTCCTGCACATCAACGGCCGTCGCCCCGACGGGTATCACCTGCTGCAGTCGGTCTTCATGCTCATCGACTGGAGCGACACCCTGCACTTCCAGCGGCTGGACGATGGTCAGATTTGCCGGATCGACACCGCGCCTGACGCCAGCTTGCCGGCAGAAGACCTCACGGTCCGCGCTGCGCGCCTGTTGCAGCAAGCCACCGGTTGCCGGCTTGGCGTGCAGATCACGCTGGACAAACACATCCCTGCTGAAGCCGGCATGGGCGGCGGCTCGTCCGACGCGGCCAGTACGCTGATCGCGCTCAACCGGCTCTGGCAACTCGGCCTCAGCCGTGCGCAGCTGGCACACATCGGGCTGCAATTGGGCGCTGACGTGCCATTCTTTGTGCATGGGCGCAACGCCTGGGTCGAAGGCGTTGGCGAGAGCATCACCCCCGTGCACCTGCCGACGACGCCATTTGTGGTGGTCAAGCCCCCTGAGGGCGTCTCCACACAGCGCATCTTCACTTCGCCGGACCTTCAACGCTCAACAAAAACTGCTACAATGCTGAGCTTTGCTGCAAACGGTTCGCCTGGGAAAGATGGCTCTGTTGTGCTGGATCTTGCGGTCCTGCTCAAAAACAGCCACAACGACCTGGAACCCGTTGCACAAGCCCTGTGTCCAGCCGTGGGTGAATGCATCCGGTGGCTCAAACATCAAGGCTTGCAGGCGCGCATGACTGGCTCGGGCTCCGCGGTGTTCGCTCCCTTGTGGACGCCGCAGAAACTGGCTCCTGCCGTGCCAGGTTGGACGGTACGGGAATGCAGCAATCAGGATGTCCATCCATTGTTGGGTTGGTGAAACGGCTAGAATGCTGGCTGTTCATCAGTCCACACAGTTGATGCACAACCTGCGACAGGTTAAGGTCTGTCTGTTCGATATCCATTGAGCAGCCAGCCAGCGTAGGGGAGTCGCCAAGTTGGTAAAGGCACCGGATTTTGATTCCGGCATGCGAGGGTTCGAGTCCTTCCTCCCCTGCCAGATTTTTTGATCGTTCAAGCCAGAGACAGGCCGCCAAACACCCGTTGAGCGGCCTCTTTTTTGTCACCACAGCGCCGCCGGGACCGCCATGCAAGCCGCGAACACGTCCAACGTCCAGCCGCCGGATTTCCTGCTCTTCACCGGCAATGCCAACCCGGTGCTGGCAGCGGAAATCGCGCAACACCTCAACACCCAGCTCGGTGCAGCCAATGTCGGCCGCTTCTCCGACGGTGAGGTGACCGTCGAAATCACCCAGAACGTTCGTGCCCGCCACGTGTTCGTGATCCAGTCGACCTGCGCTCCCACCAACGACAACCTGATGGAACTGCTCATCATGGTCGATGCACTCAAGCGTGCATCGGCCGAGCGCATCTCCGTCGTGATCCCTTATTACGGCTACGCCCGCCAGGATCGCCGTCCGCGTTCAAGCCGCGTGCCCATCACGGCCAAGGTGGTGGCCGACATGCTGCAGACCGTGGGCGTGACCCGTGTCCTCACGATGGACCTGCACGCCGATCAGATTCAGGGTTTCTTCGACATCCCGGTAGACAACATCTATGCATCGCCGGTGCTGCTGGGCGACCTGCGACAGAAGAACTACGACGACCTGTTGGTGGTGTCGCCCGATGTGGGCGGTGTGGTGCGCGCGCGCGCGCTGGCCAAGCAGCTGGGCTGTGACATGGCCATCATCGACAAGCGCCGGCCCAAGCCGAACGTGTCGGAGGTGATGCACATCATCGGAGACATCGAAGGCCGCAACTGCGTGATCATGGACGACATGATCGACACCGCCGGTACGCTGGTCAAAGCCGCTGAAGTGCTCAAGGAGCGTGGTGCCAAGCACGTGTATGCCTACTGCACGCACCCCATTTTCTCGGGTCCGGCCATTGACCGCATTGCCAAGGGTGATGCCCTGGACGAAGTGGTCGTGACCAATACCATTCCCCTGTCGCAGGCCGCACAGGCCTGCCACAAGATCCGACAGCTCTCCGTGGCATCGCTGATGGCCGAAACCATCGCGCGCATCGCCTCGGGCGAGTCGGTCATGAGTCTGTTCGCCGACCAGGACAACCTGTTCTGAGGCGACAACAAGCGGGTCGTGCCCTTGCGGTACGACCTTTTTCAAACTGAGGCGCTCTGGTCGCGGAGCTCCTCCAACGGAGTCAGTCATGCAATTTGTCGCTTTTGAGCGCGCCAAGCAGGGTACGGGTGCGAGCCGCCGTCTGCGCATCACCGGTCGCGCGCCCGGTATCGTTTTCGGTGGCAGTACCGCCCCGGCCATGATCGAAATCGATCACAACGCCCTCTTCCATGCCCTGCAGAAAGAGGCCTTCCATTCGTCCATTCTGGACATGGAACTGGCCGGCAAGGTTGAGAAAGTGCTGCTGCGCGATGTGCAGTATCACCCCTACAAGCCCCTGGTCCTGCACGTTGACTTCCAGCGCGTGGACGAGAAGACCCGTCTGCACAAGAAGGTGCCGCTGCACTTTGTGGGCGCCGAAAACTCGCCGGCCGTCAAGAACGACAAGTGCCTGGTCAACCACATCGTGACCGAAATCGAGATCGAGTGCCTGGCCATGCAGTTGCCCGAGTTCATCGAGGTCGACCTGAGCGCCGTCGAAAAGGGTGCCACGCTGCACACTGGCGACATCCAGCTGCCCGCTGGCGTCAAGATCGTGACCCATGGCCGCAAGGACATCACGATTGCCACCGTCGTCGAGCCAGTGGAAGAAGTGATTGCCGCGCCGGTGGCCGCTGCTGCCGACGACAAGAAGGGCAAGAAGAAGAAGTGATGTGGCTTCGGTCGGACGGTCTTGGCTGTCCGCCGGCCACACAGGCCCGCCACTGGCGGGCCTTTTTCATGCCTGAACGTCTTTGATAATGCCGCCCATGATCAAGCTGATTGCCGGCCTGGGCAACCCGGGCCCCGAATACGAACACACGCGCCACAACGCCGGTTTCTGGTTTGTGGACGAGGCGGCGCGCATCCTCAAGACTTCACTGCAGATGGAGCGGGGACATTTTGGTCTGGTGGCGCGCGCCAACGTCAGCGGCCAGAGCGTGTGGCTCGTCGAGCCGCAGACCTTCATGAATCTCTCGGGCAAGTCGGTCGCGTCGCTCGCCCGCTTCTTCAAGATCGCCCCGGAGGAAGTGCTGGTGGTGCACGACGAACTGGACCTGCCCCCCGGCGAAGCCAAACTCAAGAAAGGCGGTGGGCACGCCGGGCACAACGGCCTGCGCGACATCCACGCCCAGCTTGGCAGCGCCGACTACTGGCGGCTGCGCGTGGGTATCGGCCACCCGGGCCAGAAAAACGAGGTGGCGAACTGGGTACTCAAGAAGCCGTCACCGGATGACCGCATCGCCATCGACCAGGCGCTGGACCGTTCACTCCGGGCACTGCCGCTGCTGATCGCGGGCGAAATGGACAAGGCCACGGCCCTGATCCACACCAGCCAACCGCCGCGGCCCAAGCCGCCAAAGCCGGTGGCGACGACTCAGGCCAGTGGCGGCGGCAGCACCACCGGGCCGGTCGACGCCAGGGACTGACCGGCCGCCTGCAGGCGCTGGTACTTCTGCCACAGCGTCTCGTGGTTCTCCACGTGCGCGGGATCGACCGGGATGCATTCGACCGGGCAGACCTGCACGCACTGCGGCTCGTCGAAATGGCCCACGCATTCGGTGCAGCGCTTCGGGTCGATCTGGTAGAAATCCTCGCCCATCGAAATCGCCTGGTTCGGGCACTCGGGCTCACAGACGTCGCAGTTGATGCACTCGGCAGTGATCATCAGGGCCATGGCCGCACCTCCGGGCCGCCGCGCAGGGCCACCCCACGCAAGGCCGCGCCCCCTGGGGGGGCAGCGAACCACACGAAGTGGGCAACGTGGGAACAGTTGTTCATGCTTGCAACGGTCGCGGCTTCAGGCGAGACGCCACACCGGCGCTGACCATCGTCGACACATCGCCGCCGAGCGTCGCGATCTCGCGCACCAGGGTGCTGGAGATGCACTGCAACCCGGCCTGAGGCAACAGGAACACCGTTTCCACCGTAGGGAGCAGCTTGCGGTTCATGGCCGCCATCTGGGCTTCGTAGTCGAAGTCGGTCATGTTGCGGATGCCACGCACCACGGCGCAGGCGCCCTGCTGGCGGCAGAAGTCCATGATCAGCCCGTCGAAGGGCAGCACGCGCACCGGCAGACCGTCCAGTGCCTGCGCGGCCATGTCCATGCGCTCCTGCAGCGAGAAGCGCGTCTTCTTGTGGTGGGCAATGGCCACCGCGAGGATCAGTTCGTCGAACAGACCCGCGGCGCGGCGCACCACATCTTCATGACCCAGTGTCAGGGGATCGAAGGTGCCGCTGTACACCGCGATGCGGCGGGCTGAAGAGGTCTCGGATGGCATGGCGGGATTATGCGGGAGGCCGATTCACGGACGCTTCGTGCCGCGTCGTTCCCGCCCTCACTGTGCGGGCAACAGCCGCAGCAGATGAAAGCTCACCATGCCCGCCTTGCCGTGGCGGTGCAGCTGCAGCCCGAGCTGGGCGAGTTCGTCCCCGGACCAGGTGCGCGGTGCTTCGAGGTAGATCAGCCCGTCTTCGCGCAGCGCCTGGCGCGCGGCCAGCAGGGCGGCGTTGAACAGGGCCGGATTGCCGTCGTCACCAAAGGGCGGGTCCAGAAACACCACATCCAGCGCCTGCCCGCGCCACTGCTGCAGGGCCGCCACGCCGTCGCCCCGTTCGATGCGCACCGTGTCGGCCGTCAACCGGGTTTTCAGCGCCAGCAGGGTCTTGACGAGCCGGGGATCACTCTCCACCAGCAGCACCTCGGCCGCGCCACGTGAAGCCGCTTCCAGGCCCAGCGCTCCGGTGCCGGCAAAAGCATCCACACAACGCAGGCCCGCCAGGTCCTGGCCCAGCCAGTTGAACAGCGTCTCACGCACGCGTGCCGGCGTGGGGCGCAGACCCTCCACAGCGGCCACGGGCAGAGGGGTGCGCTTCCACCGCCCGCCCATGATGCGCACCTCCTGCGGGGCACGGCCGGTGGGGCGGCGGGTGATGGCGGGCTTTTTCATCGCAGGGCCGCTCCCAAGATGAAAAACACCCCCTGGGGGGCAGCGACCCGCGCAGCGGTGGAGCGTGGGGGGAGACGTTTCATCGCAGGGCCGCTCCCAAGATGAAAACACCCCCTGGGGGGGCAGCGACCTGCGCAGCGGTGGAACGTGGGAGCGAACAAATCGTCATGGCGCGCACTGTACCGCGCACACCCCTTCGCAAGGATGACGGCGTGGCGCCAAAGGCTGAGAGGGAGTGGGGCGTACCCGAAAGGGCGCCCAAAAACGCTATCGGCAAGGCGCAAAGCTCCGCCGTCGCTTGGGCTGCGGCGCGCATTTGCAACGCTGCAGGCGGTGGTTTGGGCTGGCAAGGCGGGCATGACCGATGGCCTCCCTGCCTTTCAGGGGGCGCCCACGACGACCGTGACCATGCGTGCAGGCTGCAGCAGGCGCTGGAAGGCGCGGCGGATGTCGGCGACGCTCACGCGCTCGACCTGGGCGGTCCAGCCGTCGAGATAGTCCAGTGGCAGCCCGTTCCAGGCGATGTTGGCCACGTTGTCGAGCAGCTTGCGGTTGCTGTCGATGCGCAGGGCAAAACCGTTGATGAGGTTGTCCTTGGCGGCCTGGAGTTCGACCTCGGTCGGGCCGTCGGCCACGAAGCGCTGGAGCACCTCGCGTGTGACGGCCAGCGCCTGGTCAGCCTGGTCGGGCCGGGTGGACAGGCCGATCTGGAACGGACCGGGCTGCAGGCCGGGCGCGAAGTAGCTGTAGACGCTGTAGCTCAGGCCGCGTTTTTCGCGCACCTCACTGGTCAGTCGAGAGACAAAACCGCCACCGCCCAGGATGTAGTTGCCCACGAACAGCGGGAAGTAGTCCGGGTCGCCGCGGCGCATGCCGGGCTGGCCCACCAGCACCTGGGCTTGCGCGGCGTCAAAGGGGATGCGCCGCTCGATCGCAGCGGTCAGCGGCTGCACCTCGGGCACGGCTGTCAGTGGTTCGCAGCCGTGGGGCGCGATGGCGGCCAGCAGCTGATCGACGACGCGTTCGGCAGCAGCGCGGTCGATGGCGCCCACCAGGCTGATGTGGGCGCGGCAGGCGGCCACGTGGCGGCGATAGAAGGCTCTCAGGGCGGCGGTGTCGATGCGGTCCCAGGTCTGGGGTGTGGCCTCAAGGCCCAGCGGGTGGCTCCCGTACAGGGCCTCGCTGAAGGCCCGTCCGGCACGGGTGGTGGGCCGGGTCTGTGCTTCCTGCCAGGCAGCGGCCATCCGTTGGCGGTCACGCTGCCAGATGGCATCGGGCCAGCTGGGGGCCGCGAGCTGGCGCGCCGCCAGGGCGACGGCGCGCGGCAGCAGGTCACCCTGTGTGAGGGTGCGCAGGGACAGGCTGAAACGTTCACCGCTGGCGCCGGCACCGAAGCTGGCACCCAGGTCGGCCCAGGCTTCGGCCAGCTGGTTCTCGTCCAGGGCGGGCATACCGCCCTGCGCGGCCACACCGGCGGTCAGCAGGCCGGCACTGGCACCGGCCAGACCGGCCTGCATGGCCGGGTCGCGACGGCTGCCGCCGTCGAAATCGAGCTGCACGTCCAGCATGGGAATGGCCGGACTTTCGACCAGGTAGACCCGGGCGCCGCTGGGGTGGGTCCAGTGCTGGATGGGGATGGCGGCCTGGGCAGTGCCCAGCATGCACAGCAACGGGGCCGCCAGCAGGAGGTTTCGCAGAAGGGTCATGGTGTTCAGTGACGCGAAAGGGTGGGACGCGGGCCGCCGCGCACGGTGCGCGGGCGCTGGGGATCGGGCAGCAGCACGCCAGTGGTCAGCGCGTCATCGCCGAACAGGCGCTCGGCCACCGACTGCACCTGCGCGGCACTGACGGCTTGCAGGCGCTCCATCAGGCGGGGGCTGGCGTCCACTGCCCAGCCGTTGATCCAGTGGCTGCCGAGTTCGCGCGCCTGAGCGAACACCGAGTCGAGCTTGTAGGTTTCGCTGGCCAGCCACTGGGTCTTGACGCGCTGCAGCTCGGCCGCGCTGATGCCCTCGCGGGCGATACGCGCGACCTCGGCCTGGAGCGCCGCGGCGACCGCCTCGGGCGCGACGCCGGCAGCGGGAACGGCCGTGAGCGAGAAGGTCTGCGGCCCCCGGCTGGCCAGGCCATAGGACGCCCCCACGCTGTCGGCCAGCCGCTGGCCGCCCCGGCCGACGCCTTGCACCAGCGCCCGATCCAGGCGATTGACGCCATAACCGTCCAGCACAGCAGCCAGCACCGTCAGGGCCAGCGCATCCTGGCTGCCCGCGTCCTGCGCGTCGGGGGCGGCGAGCCTGGGCATCTGCCAGGACAGGGCGACCAGCGCCTGCTCGGTAGCGGCGCGGTACTCGATACGGCGCGGCCCCTGGGTCGGAACCTCGTCGCGCGGCTTGCGCGGCGGCACGGCGCGCGCCGGGATGCGGCCGTAGATGCGTTCGGCCAGCTCGCGCACCTGCTGCACATCGACGTCACCGGCGATCACCACCGCCGCGTTCGCAGGCACGTACCAGCGGGCGTGGAAATCACGCACGTCCTGCGGCGTCAGGGCTTCGATATCGCTCATCCAGCCGATCACCGGGCGGCGATAGGGGCTGGTCTGGAAGGCGGTGGCGGTGAAGGCCTCAAAAAAGCGCGCGCGGGGCGCGTCTTCGATGCGCTGGCGCCGCTCCTCCTTGACCACCTCCAGCTCGCGGAAGAACTCGTCGTCCGCCCACTGGTTGCGCTCGAAGCGGTCGGCTTCGAGCCGCATCACCGCCTCCAGGTGCTGGCTGCCCACCTGCTGGTGGTAGGCCGTGGCGTCACGGCTGGTGAAGGCGTTCTCGCGCCCGCCCAGCGCCGCCACGCGGCGCGAGAACTCGCCGGGCGCCAGGTCGGGCGTGCCCTTGAACATCATGTGTTCCAGCACGTGGGCCACGCCGCTGCTGCCGTCCACCTCGTCCATGGCACCCACACGCACCCACAGCATGTGGGCCACCGTGGGCGCGCGGCGGTCGGGCTGGACGATCAGCGTCATGCCGTTGGACAGGGTGAACCGCTGTGGGCCGGGGGCGGCCGCCCAGGCGGCCAGGGCATGGAGCAGCAGCAGCGCGGCAACGGTTCTCGCGCCGGACAGTCGTAAAAAGCGTTTCATAGAATGCAGAAGATACTCAAGATCACAAAATGTTCTCGTTCTTCCGCAAGAAAACACCCCAACCCCCACCCGCTGGGGGTGCCGCCACCGCACTCTCGGCAGTGCCCGCACCGGCCGCACCGTTGCCCGAGCGCACGCGCTGGCTCGACAAACTCAGGAACGGTCTGCGCAAGACCGGGTCGGGCCTGGCCACCGTCTTCACCGGCACGCAGATCGATGACGCGCTGTACGAAGAGCTGGAAGCCGCGCTGCTGATGGCCGATGCAGGGGTCAAGGCCACCGAGCAGCTGCTGGCCGACCTCAAGCGCCGCGTCAAGGACAGCAAGACCACCGACCCGGCAGCCGTCAAAGGGCTGCTGGCCGACGCCATTGCCGACCTGCTGGCGCCCTTGCAACGGCCGCTGGTGATTGGCGAACACAAACCCACGGTGATCATGGTTGCGGGCGTCAACGGGGCAGGCAAGACCACGTCCATCGGCAAGCTCACGCGCCACCTGGCCAATGAGGGTGCCAGTGTGCTGCTGGCCGCAGCCGACACCTTCCGCGCGGCGGCGCGCGAGCAGCTGGCCGTCTGGGCCGACCGCAACACGGTGGAGATCGTCACGCAGGAAGGCGGTGACCCGGCCGCCGTGAGCTTTGACGCCGTGAGCGCCGGCAAGGCGCGCGGCAAGGACGTGGTGCTGGTGGACACCGCCGGCCGTCTGCCGACCCAGCTGCACCTGATGGAAGAGCTGCGCAAGATCAAGCGCGTGGTGCAGAAGGCCGATGGCACGGCGCCGCACGAGGTGCTGCTGGTGATCGACGGCAACACCGGGCAGAACGCGCTGATGCAGGTCAAGGCCTTCGACGACGCGCTGCAGCTCACGGGCCTGGTCATCACCAAGCTCGACGGCACGGCCAAGGGTGGCGTGGTTTGCGCCATCGCGCGCGAACGGCCGGTGCCGATCTATTTCATCGGCGTGGGCGAAGCACTGGAAGACCTGGAAACTTTCAACGCGCGGGAGTTCGCGCAGGCGCTGCTGGGCTGAGTGTCCGGCGACGCCACGGCTTCGGCCCCTGCACTGTCCGCCCCCTGTGTTGCCAACCGCTCCCCGTTGTCCATCGTCCCGACGGTCTGCGCCGCCAGACGGTGCAGCCGCGGTGTTCCGGATCTTCCTGCGCCTGGGACTCACGGCCTTCGGCGGCCCGGTGGCGCACCTGGGCTATTTCCGCGCCGAATTCGTCGAGCGCCGGCGTTGGCTGGGCGAGGCCGCCTATGCCGACCTGGTGGCGCTCTGCCAGTTCCTGCCCGGCCCGGCCAGCAGCCAGGTGGGCTTCGCGTTAGGGCTGATGCGCGCGGGTTACGCGGGTGCGCTGGCCGCCTGGGCCGGCTTCACCCTGCCCTCGGCCCTGGCCCTGATCGCGCTGGCGCTGGGCATCGCCCACGCGGGTGACGCGGTGCCGGCGGGCGCCCTGCACGGCCTGAAGGTGGTCGCCGTCGCCGTGGTCGCGCAGGCGGTCTGGGGCATGGCACGCAGCCTCTGCCCGGACACGCCCCGGCGTGCGCTCATGCTCGCCACCGCCGCCGGGCTGATCGCCTGGCCCGGCACCGTGGCGCAGCTGCTGGCCATCGGCGCGGCCGGGCTGATGGGCCTGCTGTGGATGCGGCCCGCCGCTGACGCGCCGCACGAGCCGCTGGCCGTCCCGATCAGCCGTCGCGCGGGTGCCCTGTGGCTCGGTCTGTTCTTCGCGCTGCTGGCCGGGCTGCCGCTGTGCCTGGCCGTGTTTCCTTCCCAGGCCCTGGCCGTGGTGGATGCGTTCTACCGCGCGGGCGCGCTGGTCTTCGGCGGTGGCCATGTGGTGCTGCCCCTGCTACAGACCAGCGTGGTGCCAACCGGCTGGGTCGGCAACGACGCCTTCCTGGCCGGCTACGGCGCGGCGCAGGCCGTGCCCGGCCCGCTGTTCACCTTCGCGGCCTTCCTGGGCGCGTCGATGCAAAGCGCCCCCACCGGCTGGAGCGGGGGCCTGCTGGCACTGGCCGCCATCTTCGTGCCCGCCGGCCTGCTGATCGCCGGTGCCCTGCCCTTCTGGGAAAGCCTGCGCGGGCGGCCCGGCGTGCGCGCCGCCCTCATGGGCATCAACGCCGCCGTGGTCGGCCTGCTGCTGGCCGCGCTGTGGAACCCGGTCATCACCAGCGGCATCCGCGGGCTGGGCGATGCGCTGCTGGCGCTGGCCGCACTGCTGGCGCTGATGCGCTGGAAATGGCCGCCGTGGGTGGTGGTGCTGAGCTGCTCACTCGCCGCCTGGGCATGGGCCGGGCTGACCACCGCTCACGCCCTGAGCGGCTGAAAAGCGGCTGAAAGCGCTGGTGGGTCTGCCCTCAATGCTTGGCAGGCACAGTGGCTTTGGCTGCCGCATCGAAACCGCCCTTGGCCTTCCACTCCTCCATGCCGCCCTGCAGGATGCGCACGTTGTCCCAGCCCGCCACGCGCAGCGCAAAGCCGGCCTGGGCCGAGAGCGAACCGGTGTTGCAGTAGATCAGCACCGGCTTGTTCTTGGGGATGCTGTCGCGTTGGGCCAGCACCTGACGCCAGTCCATGTGGATCGCGCCCGGGATGTGGCCCCTGGCGAACTGGCCGGCGTCGCGCGCGTCGATCACCACCATCTTGGGCCACTCGTCCTTGGGGATCTGCTCGGCAAAGATCACGCCGCCGCCGTAGTCGACAAACTCCAGGTAGGCCGCCATCTCGTCGATGGCGATGGCCTTGTTGTCGGCGTGGGCGGCGGGGGCCAGCAGCAGGCCGGCGGCGGTGGCGGCCGCGAGGGCCAGGGTGCGAAGTGTCATGGGTCGTCTCTAATATCAGTAAAGACTGATATTTTCACCGCAACAGCGGTCGACGAACCCGGTTCAAACCCTTGGGCTCAGGCGCCCAGCAGGTCGGCCAGGTGCAGCAGATCCCGCGCGTGCAGGGTGTTGGCCGGGTCGGGCGCGACGTCCTTGGGGTGGGCCGCGCCGAACTCCAGCGGGCGTTCGATGTAGGCGGTCTGCAGGCCGCAGGCGCGGGCGGCGGCCAGGTCGTCCTGGTGGGCAGCGACCATCATCACCTCGGCCGGTGCCACATCGAACACCTCGGCCGCCCCCCGGTACACGCGCGGGTCGGGCTTGTAGGCGCGGAACACCTCGGCACTGAGCACGCAGTCCCAGGGCAGCCCCGCTTGTCTGGCCATGTCGGTGAGCAGGCCGATGTTGCCGTTGGACAGCGACGCGATGGTGAAGCGGGCCTTGAGCCGCGTGAGCCCGGCCACGCTGTCGGGCCAGGCGGCCAGCCGGTGCCAGACGCGGTTGAGTTCGGCACGCGCGGCTTCGTCGAGATGCGCCAGCCCGAAGCGCGGCAGGATGGCGTCGAGGATTTCGCGGTGCAGCAGGTCCAGCTTGACGAAGCCGCGGCCACCGGAACGCACCGCCTCCATGGCCGGCTGGTAGCCCGCGCGCCAGGCCAGGGCGAAGGCCTCGGCGTCCACCGGCGGGTGGCGGGTGGCCACCTCGCGCACGATGGAACCGTGCCAGTCCACCACGGTGCCGAAGATGTCGAAAACCAGCACGCGCGGGGTTGGGTTCATCATGGGCGAGGTCGCATCAGATCCAGCGGCGCACCCGCCGGGTGTAGTCGGCGTAGGGCGGGCCGAACAGCTCGGCGAGCACCCGCTCTTCGGGCTGGATCTGGAAGCGGGTGATGTACAGCACAAACAGCACCGGCACCACCCACGGCAGCAGCGTCGACAGCCACAACGCCCAGGCGCACAGCAGGATGGCCAGGCCCAGGTACATGGGGTTGCGCGTGAAGCGGTAAATGCCGGTGGTGACCAGCGCACGGCTCTTGCGGGGGCTCAGCGGGCTGACGGTCGTACGGTGCAGCACGAAGGCCAGCAACCCGGAAAAATCCAGCGAGACACCGGCCAGCAGCAGTGCGCCGGCCAGCCCCTGGCGCAGCGCTTCGGGCCAGGCGATGGCCGGGCCCAGCGGCGCCAGCCACCACGCGGTCGCCCCCATCAGCAGCGCCACCACCGGTGGCGGGATCCTGAGTTCAAGCCCATTGCGTTTCACGCCGCAACCTCTGCCTCGACCAGCTGGGCCAGCAACTGCAGCGTTGCCTGCCAGCCCAGGTAACAGGCCTCAACCGGGATCATCGCCGGAATGCCGCTCTGCACCGCGGTCAGCTCGGTGCCGACCGTCACCGGCTTGAAGGTGATCGTGGTGATCATCTGACCCGGCAGGTTGGGATCGTCAAAGATATCGGTGTTGACGATGCGCTCGCCGGGCACCAGCTCCAGGTACCTGCCACCGAAGGCGTGGGTCTGGCCGTTGCTGAAGTGGGTGAACTGCATGCGGTAGACCCCACCGACGCGGGCGTCCATCTCCAGCACGCGACCGGTGAACCCGTGCGGCGGCAAAAACTTGGCCATCGCATCGGGGTCAAGGAAGGCACGGTAGACCCGCTCGGGCGGCGCGCGGAGCACGCGGTGCAGGGTCACGGTGCCCGTGTCGGCCGGGGGGCTGGTGTCGGCGCTGTTGTTCATGGTGTTCTCCTCATGGTTCGGGCGGTGCACCATCAGCGGGTCACACCACCTGCAGGCGCACACCGTCGGCACGGGCGGGCGCGATCTCGCCCACCTCGGCCGCGGCGGCAAAGCCGTGCTGGCGGAACACGGCCAGCACCGCATCCACCGCCTCGGGCGCGCAGGCCACCAGCAGGCCACCGCTGGTCTGCGGGTCGCTCAGCAGGGCCTGGTCCTGCGGGCTCAGGCCGCCGGCCAGCTGCACCTCAGCGCCGTAGGCGGCCCAGTTGCGACCACTGGCACCGGTCACCATGCCCTGCGCCGCCAGTTCACGCACGCCCGGCAACAGCGGCACGCGCGCCATGTCCAGGCGGATGCAGCTGCCCGCGCCGCGCGCCATCTCCAGCGCGTGGCCGGCCAGGCCGAAGCCGGTCACGTCGGTGAGCGCATGCACGCCGTCCAGCGCCGCCAGCGCGGGGCCGGGGGTGTTGAGCTTCGTCGTGTTGGCGATCATCTGCGCGTAGCCCTCGGCACCCAGTGCGTCTTTCTTCAGCGCGGCGGACAGCACGCCCACGCCCAGCGGCTTGCCCAGGATCAGGCGGTCGCCCACCTGCGCGTCGGCGTTGCGCTTGACGCGTTTCGGATGCACCAGACCCAGCGCCACCAGGCCGTAGATCGGCTCGACCGAATCAATGGTGTGACCGCCCGCAATCGGGATGCCCGCCTCGCGGCACACACTCTGCCCGCCTGCGAGGATCTGGCCGATGGTCTCGGTGCTCAGCACGCTGATTGGCATGCCCACCAGCGCCAGCGCCATGATGGGCGTGCCGCCCATGGCGTACACGTCGCTGATGGCGTTGGTGGCGGCGATGCGGCCGAAGTCGAACGGGTCGTCGACGATGGGCATGAAAAAGTCGGTGGTGGCGATCAGCGCCTGCTCGTCATTGAGCTGGTACACCGCCGCATCGTCCGCCGTCTCGATGCCGACCAGCAGTTCTGTCGGGATCGGCATCGCGGCCGTGCCCTTGAGGATGTCGGACAGCACGCCGGGCGCGATCTTGCAGCCGCAGCCGCCGCCGTGCGAGAGGCTGGTCAGGCGAGGCTGGACGACTGGGCTGAGGGCGGGCGTGGTGGGGGCGTTCATGGGTTCTCCGTCGTATCGGTTCAGAGCAGGCCGTCCAGGGCCTGCAGCAAGGCGGCGCGTTCGGCCGCCGGCTCAAACAGTGGCGCGCGGGCCTCGCATTGTGCGTGCAGCACGGCCAGCAGGCCGCCATCGGGGCTTTGCTGACCCGCACGGCATTGCCGCAGGCGCTGCACCAGCGCGGCAGTGTCGCCCGCCGGGAAGTAGCCGCCATGGTCCGCACCGAGCATGCCCACATTGCCGGGAACGCGCGAGGCCAGCACGGGCGTTCCGGACCGCACCGCTTCCATGATGACGTGGGCACCGCCTTCCATGCGGCTGGGGTGCAGCAACAAGTGCGCGCGCTGGATGCGGCGGCGCGTCGCCTCGTGCGTCAGGCCCCCGAGCCAGCGGTAATGCGGGACTTCGGCGGCGGTCGCCAGCGCCTGCTCACCCAGCGCGGGCTCGAGCGCGCGACCGATGTGGTCGATGACTATGCCCTCGCCAGGCTGCAGAAGCCGCGCCGCTTCAAAAACTGTCTGCGGGGATTTTTCGTCGCGCAGGTGTCCCACCACCACCACACGCAGGAGGGCCCGCGTCTTGGACAGGGTCTGTCGCCCTGAGCAGGACTGCAGCACCACGCGACACCGGTCACGCAGCCCCACGGGCAAGGTCAGCGGCCCCTGGTCCTGCAACACGATCAGCCGCGTGGCCTGTCTCAGCGAGCGCTGCGCGTCGGCGTCACTGTCGATGTCGCGGTACAGGTCGGTGCCGGTCAGGGCCACCACCAGCGGCCGCTGCGGGTGGGCCTGCGCCCAGGCGGCAACGCTGTCGGCCGAGCGCCGTGCGTGCAAAGCCAGCAACAGGTCGGTGCCGTCCTCCACCCACGCGCTGTCTGGCCAGGCGGGCCTCAAGCGCACCGCATAATGGCCCGCCAGCAGGCGCGCCCAACGGCGCGCGGTCTGCCAGTTGCCGTTGTTGGCATCGGCCAGCGCCGGCGTAACCAGGCACAGGGACGGAAGGGATTTCGGGGACGGCATCGCGGTCAGCATTGTCGGCGAAGCCATCCGAGGTCTCGAACGCTGTCCACCCCATTCCATCCCCGCTGCCGTG
Source organism: Hydrogenophaga sp. (assembly GCA_046074205.1). Classification (GTDB taxonomy): domain Bacteria; phylum Pseudomonadota; class Gammaproteobacteria; order Burkholderiales; family Burkholderiaceae_C; genus Hydrogenophaga. Next base: position 9,909 of record JBJTNV010000081.1, on the reverse strand, counting down.
CATCTGCCCTCCGCACCCCCTTTCAAACCTGCGGGCCTGCGCCATGCCGTGGCGGGGTCGCTGCTGCTCCACGTGGCGCTGCTGGCCGTGCTGCTGCACGCCTTGCCGTCACGGCGACCGGCGCCACCGGCACCTGACGCCGTGATCGCCGCCACCGTGCTGCCGTCAGAGCCGCAGCCCCGCGCCGAACCGCCCCCCGGCATCGTGCCGGCCAGGCCCTCCCGCAGGCCGCCGGTGGCACCACCACCCTGGCCTGTTGCCGAACCGTCTCCGGGTGGCGCCTTCATGGAAGCCCCACCCGCGCCGTCGGCCGAAGAGTGGGCCCAGGCCGCCACCTACACGCTCAAGAACAGCAAGCGCTACCGCCACCACTGGAGCCAGCACCTGCGCAGCCTGATGGGCACCGCCCACGAAGGCCCCGAACAGGGCGCGGTGCGCTTTCGCATCGAGATCGCGCCCACCGGGGCCCTGGCCCGGCTGGACACGATCTGGTCCACCTCGCCCTCGGTGGAGGCGCGCGCCCGCGCGGCCGTGCAGCGCATGCCGCCGCTGCCGCCCACGCCCACCGGCCAGGCCCTGGTGTTCGACAAAACCATCGTCTTCGACCCTTGGACCGCCGATGCCCCGCCGCTGTACCGGCACGACTGCGAGCCCGACCCGCCGCAGCACGGCAACCGCTTCGTGTGGGACGGCCGCTCGCCCCAGGTGGTGGCTGCACAGGCGGCGGCCCAAACGCTGGACACCGTCGCCTACGCGGAATGCCTCAGACAGTTGCCCCAGGACTCGATCGAAGCCGAAGCCGCCAGCGACGAACGCCAGCACAAGCAGTGGGCCTCACCCACGCTGGGGCGTTGAACCGCGCACCACGCAAAGGCCCGCCGCCCCAGGCTCGGGCACAGCCGTCTTCGGGTGTAATAGCGCTCCCTTATCCCTCTTGATCGGATACCACCATGACACTGTCCCGCACCCGCCGCGCACTCTTGACCTGCGCCGTGCTCGCCACCACCGCTCTCGCCCCGCTCGCGCACGCGCAGCAGCCGGTGTTCCGCATCACCGCCATCCCCGACGAATCGCCCACCGAACTGGCGCGCAAGGCCGCGCCGCTGGTCAAGTACCTCGAAGGCAAGCTGGGCATGAAGGTCGAGTTCACCCCGGTGACCGACTACGCCGCCTCGGTCGAGGCGCTGGTGAACAAGAAGGTCGACCTGGCCTGGTTCGGTGGCTTCACCTTCGTGCAGGCCAATGTGCGCTCGGGCGGCAAGGTGATGCCGCTGGTGCAACGCGAGGAAGACGAGAAGTTCCGCTCGGTCTTCATCACCAGCGACCCCACGGTGAAGACCCTGGCCGATCTCAAGGGCAAGGACGTGTCCTTCGGCTCGCAAAGCTCCACCAGCGGCCACCTGATGCCGCGCAGCTTCCTGCTCGACCAGGGGCTGAACCCCGAGAAGAGCTTCCGCCGCGTCGCCTTCAGCGGCGCGCACGACGCGACCATCGCGGCCGTGGCCTCGGGCAAGGTGCAGGGCGGTGCGCTCAACATCTCGGTCTGGGACAAGTTCGTGGCCGAGAAGAAGGTGGATACCGAGAAGGTGCGCGTGATCTACACCACCCCGCCCTACTACGACTACAACTGGACGGTGCACGCCGACATGCCCGCCGCCACGCGCCAGAAGCTGGCCGACGCCTTCCTGTCGCTGTCCAAGACCACGCCCGAAGGCAAGGAGATCCTGGAGCTGCAGCGCGCCACGAAGTTCGTGCCGACCAAGGCCGAGAACTATCGTGGCATCGAGGCCGCCGCGCGCAGCGCCGAGCTGCTGTGACCGCCGGGTGATCGCTTGAAGATCGCCCTGACCGCCGCGAGCGCCCGCCACCCGGCGGCGCGCCCCGGCGCGGCCCCCGCCCTCCGCGCGCTGGACCTGCAGGTGGCCGCTGGCGAACAGCTGGCCATCATCGGCCCCAGCGGCGCCGGCAAGACCACGCTGCTGCAGCTGCTGGCCTGCGCGCTGCCGCCGACCGCCGGCGGGCTGCAGCTGGACGGCCAGTCGCCCTGGCACCTGCCGCGCGCCGAGCTGCAGCGCCTGCGCGGCCGCCTGTTCCTGGCGCCGCAAGTGCCGCCGCTGCCACCGCGCCAGCGTGTGGTCACGTCGGTGCTGGCCGGGCGCCTGCCCGCCATGAGCACCTGGCTGAGCCTGTGCTCGCTGTTCTACCCGGTGGACATTCCGGCGGCCTTCGAGGCGCTGGACCGCTTCGACCTGGCAGACAAACTGTTCGAGCGGGTGGACCGTCTCTCGGGCGGCGAACGCCAGCGCGTGGGCCTGGCGCGGGCGATTGTTGCCATGGGGCCGGCGAGCGACGGCCGCAGCGCAGGGCCGCCCCAAGCAAGGCCAGCCCCCTTGGGGGGCAGCGCCGCACGCGCAGCGGCCAGCGTGGGGGCCACATTGCTGCTCATCGACGAACCGCTGTCGGCACTGGACCCGACGCGAGCTCGCCAGGCCATGGACACGCTGCTGGATGCCGCGCGCGAACGCGGCGCCACGCTGGTGACCACGCTGCACCAGGTGGACGTGGCGCTGGCACACTTCCCGCGCATCGTGGGTCTGCGCGACGGCGCACTGGCCTTCGATCTGCCCGCCGCACAGGTGACGCGCGAGCGCCTGGCCGCGCTGTACGCCCAGCACGAACATGAGCTGACCGGCCCGGCACCCGTGGTGGAAGGCCTCGCACCGGTGGCGCCGCAGCCGGTCGTCATGCATTGCAGATGATGGGACACTCCCGCTCCGCTGCGCGTCACCCTCGCAAGGGGTCGCAGCCAGCAGCCCGGCCAAGCCGCTTCTGCCGCGGCCGCTGGCCTCAGGCGACTTGCCATGGCTGATTTGCACTTGCACCGACCGCCCACCCGCGACCCGGCCTGGCTGCCGCGCCTGTTCTGGGCGGGCGCGGCACTGGTGCTGCTGTGGCCGCTGCTGGTGGCCACCGAATTCAAGCCCTGGGTGATGTTCGAAGCCCAGAGCCTGCAGGTCAGCGGCCAGTTCGTCGCCAGCTTTTTCCCGCCCGCACACTCGGTCGACTTTCTGTGGCTGGTGGCGAAAGACACCTGGCGCACCGTGGCCATGGCCACGGCGGGCGTGACGCTGGCGCTGCTGATCGCCGTGCCCATGACCTTGCTGTCCACGCGCGCGCTGTCGATCTCGGCGCTGTCGGGCCGCATGGCGCGCGGACCGTTCTGGCTGCGCCAGGGGGTGCGCTGGACGCTCATCGTGCTGCGCAGCATCCCCGAACTCGTATGGGCGCTGGTGTTCGTGCGCGTGGTCGGCCTGGGTCCCACGGCCGGCGTGCTGGCCATCGCGCTCACCTACGGCGGCATGCTGGGCAAGGTGTATGGCGAAATCCTCGAGAGTGGCGAAATGCACGCCACCGAAGCCCTGCTGCGCAACGGTGCCGGCCGTCTGCAGGCCTTCTTCTACGGCCTGCTGCCGGCCAGTGCGGCCGAACTGACCAGCTACACCGTCTACCGCTGGGAATGCGCCATCCGCTCCTCGGTCATCCTGGGCTTTGTCGGCGCGGGCGGCCTGGGCCAGCAAATGGACAACGCCATGAAGATGTTCAATGGTGGCGAGGTCGCCACCATGCTGCTGGTGTTCATGGCGCTGGTCGCGCTGGCCGACCGGGTCAGCGCCTGGCTGCGCAAGGTGCTCGGATGAACAAGCCCCGCGCCGCAAACGACACCTACCGCCTGCCGCCGCCGCTGTTCGACGCGCGCTGCAAGGCCTGCTGGTTCAGCGCCGGCCTGCTGGTGCTGGTGGTGCTCAGCTTCTGGTCGCTCGATCTGCAGTGGGCGCAGTTCTTTTCGGCCGAGGCGGTGTCCAGCATGGGCCGCTTCGTGGGCGAGTTCTTCCCGCCCGACACCTCGCCCGCCTTCCTGCGCAAGGTGGCGGTGGCCGCCTGGGAAACGCTGGCCATGTCGGCCCTGGGCACGCTGCTGGCCGCCCTGGCCGGGCTCGCCATGGCCCTGCCGGCCGCGCGCCTGCACCCGCAGGACCCGGCCCGGGGTCGTGGCCCCACACGGCTGCTGCTCAATGCGCTGCGCAGCATCCCCGAACTGGTCTGGGCCGCGCTGCTGCTGATCTCCGCCGGTCTGGGCCCGCTGGCCGGCACGCTGGCGCTGGCGCTGCACACCTCGGGCGTACTCGGACGGCTGTTTGCCGAAGCCGTGGAGAACGTACCGCCCGGCCCGGGCGCGGCCCTGCGCGCGCAGGGTGTGGGCGACGTCCGTGTGTTCCTCTACGCCACGCTGCCGCAGGTGCTGCCCCAGTGTCTGAGCTATACGCTCTACCGCTGGGAGAACAACATCCGCGCGGCCGCCGTGCTGGGTGTGGTCGGTGCCGGCGGCCTGGGCCAGCTGCTGGCCTTCCACATGGGCCTGTTTCACATGCCCAAGACGGCCACGCTCCTGGGCGCCATGCTGCTGCTGGTGGCCATCGTCGATGCAGCCAGTCTGGGCCTGCGGCACCGGATGACGCGCTGAACGGATAGCGCCTGGCCTCGAGCGCACACGGTCAGGCCCGCCCGCGTACGGGCGTGATCACCCGAGCAAGGCGTCCAGACCACCGTCGGGCTCGAAACGGCGGTTGCGGTAGGTCAGGCGGGTGGGGCCGTCCCACAACGGGGTGTGCAGACGGTGTCGCGGATCGCCGGGGTAGCAGATGACACGGCAGCCATCTGCATCGAAAGGCTCGGGTTCGATGAGCGGGGGCGGCTGGGTGCGCGCCACCCGCAAGGCCTGCGACACCTCGCGCAGCCGTGCGAGCTGGGCCAGGCTGATGATCTGCGGCGGCGCCAGGTCGATCTCGCCGGCCCAATAGCGCACCAGGCTCTCGCGGGGCGTGGCCCAGACCACTTCGGTGGCTTCGTGGTCATCGTGCCGCGCCGCCTGGCCCGCCGGGGCTGCGGCGACAAAGAATCGCGTGTCAAAGCGCCGGTTGCTCACTGAGGGCTGGCGCGGCGTGATCCAGCGCGACCAGGGCCATAGGCTCGCCACGTCCAGGACCAGTCCGCACTCCTCACGGGTTTCGCGCACGGCGGCCCGGTACAACGCCGCAGCGGTGGCGGTGTCCAGCCCCGGTTCAGCCAGTGCTGCCGCCAGTCGGGGCGGTACGGCGGACGAAGCCTGTTCCAGATCGGCCGGGTCCAGTTTGCCGCCGGGGAACACATGGACCCCGCCCAGCACCCCCGAGGCCGTGTGCCGGCGCATGAGCAACACCTGCAGCCCCTCTGGCGCATCGCGCAACAGCATGACCGTGGCCGATGGCACCGGCGGTGTGTGCACCACCTCGTCGTTGATGGGAATGGCCATGACAGCGTGCAGACGTGATGGACGTGGGCTGTACGTTCCGTGACGGGCGCTCAGCCCTTGGCGGGCGCTTGCCAGCGAAAAAACACCGGGTACACCTTCTCCACCACCGGCCCGTCAAAGGCCCATGCCTTGCACTGGCCCAGGTGCATGGGCGGACGCCCGTCGGCCGGTGGCGCAAAGGACGCCGAACGGGTCTGGAACGCCGCAGTGGCCAGGTTGAACAGCAGCTCACGCAGGTGGGTGCAGCCCACCGTGCCGCCGAGGTGGCGTTCGATGGTCTTGCGCCAGCCCTTGCCCAGCGTCTCGCCCACCAGTCCCTGCATGGGCAGTATGGCCTGCGGGCAGGGGTCGTGCGGATGGGCGTCCATGCTGACCTCGACCGCGCGGATGACCATGGCGTTGTCCACGGTGACGCGAAGGCTCATCTGGTGGATCGGTTCATGGGGTTCCCAGGCGCCCTCGCCTTCGATCTCGAATGCGTGGGGCTTGGTGTCAAGCAGCTCGCCTTCAATGTCCCAAAGGCCGTCTTCACGTTCGAAGCCGCGGTATTCAACGCGGCGGGTGTGCATGGGTGTGCGGGGCTGGGGCGCGGGCAATGGCAAAACGGAACCTCGACAAGGGACAGCAAACAGAACGAGATCCGATTGTCTGCCACGAGGACGAACAGCACAGTCGCCTGTGTGGCCGCCGGCCAGGCGGATCAGGCTGCCGCCACTGCCCTCACTTGCGACAGGCAGGCGGCTCGGCGCTCCGGGCCGATGAAGCTGGCCTCGAAACTGTTCCTGGCCAGCGTGATCACGTCGTCGCGGCTCAAGTCCAGTGCCTGTACCGTCTGCTCAAAGTTCGCGTTCAGGTAACCGCCGAAATAGGCTGGATCGTCGGAGTTGATGGTCACGCACAGTTCGGCATCGAGCATCTTTTTCAGCGGGTGGTTGCGCAGGTCGTTCACCACGCAGAGCTTGAGGTTGGACAGCGGGCACACGGTCAGCGGCAGGCGCGTGTGCGCCAGTTCGGCCATCAGCAGCGGGTCCTGCATCGCCGCCACGCCGTGGTCGATGCGCTGCACCTTGAGCAGGTCGATGGCCTGCCACATGTACTCGGGCGGACCCTCCTCGCCCGCGTGCGCCACCACCTTCAGGCCCAGCTCGCGGCAGCGCGCGAACACGCGCTCGAACTTCTCGGGCGGGTGGCCAAGTTCGCTTGAATCCAGACCCACGCCGATGAAGTGCTCGCGGTACGGCAGCGCAGCTTCCAGCGTGGCGAAAGCGTCTGCCTCGCTCAGGTGGCGCAGGAAGCACAGGATCAGCGCCGAGCTGATGCCCAGTTCGGCTTCGGCCTTCTTGCAGGCACCCGACAGGCCTTCGATCACCGACGCCATGGGCACACCGCGCGCGGTGTGGGTCTGCGGGTCGAAAAACAGTTCGGTGTGGATGACGTTGTCGGCCTTCGCACGCAGCAGGTAGGCCCAGGCCATGTCGTGGAAATCCTGCGCCTTGAGCAGCACGCTGGCGCCAGCGTAGTAGATGTCCAGGAAGCTCTGCAGGTCGGTGAAGGCATAGGCCGCGCGCAGCGCTTCCACACTGGGGTACGCCAGCGCGACACCGTTGCGCTGCGCGAGCTGGAAGATCAGCTCGGGTTCAAGGGAGCCTTCGATGTGGATGTGCAGCTCGGCCTTGGGGATGGCGCGGGCGAGTTCGATGGCGTTCATGTCATGGATCCTTCTTGTCCAGGGGTACCGTGGAACCGGCTCTGCCGGGCCACCGGTGCCGTCCCCTCTCGAAGCGCCGCAGGCGCGCTACGGGGGGGTCAGGATACCCCGAGGGTGATGCCGGTGCGGGCCAGGTAACGGCGGTAGGCGCTGGACATGCGGTCTGCGGGGCCGTGCACTTCCGGTATGGCGCCGTCCTGGCCGATGGGCAGGCGCTTCGGTCGCTGCGATTCGACAATGGGCTGGTCCTGCCCGAACACGGTGTCCTGAAAAGCGCGCAGTTCCTCGTCGTCGCTCAGGTCGCCCAGCGTGGCCATGGCGAACCAGGCGGTGCAGGCCTCGGGGCCGTCGGGGCGGATGAACAGCGCAATGGCGTTGCTCACCGGGTCGCCCTCGGCTGCGTCCTTGCGCAGGATGGCCGCGAAGGGGTGCGGCACCTCGTAGCGGTAGGCCACCCAGCCGCCTTCTTCGGCACCGGCATAGCCCCTGGGCTGCCAGGCCTTGCAGTCTCGGGCGTGCACGCCATCGGCCCCCTCTTCCACCCGGCCGGTGTCCACCTGGGCGTGGGGGGGGGCACCCAGCCAGCCTTCGTGCACAAAACCGAAGTGGCTCAGGTCCAGGAAGTTTTCCACCAGCCGCGGCGCGCTGGTGTCCACGGCGTAGGGGCCGCAGATCACCTGACGCCAGACCGGGTCGTCCCAGGGCTCGAACGCAGGCGGAGACGACAGCGAGGCCGGCAGTTGCGACAGATCGGGCCGCTCCAGCCGCACCCACACCAGGCCGTGGCGCTCCTGCGCCTCGAACACCTGGGCGCAGTGCGCGGCCGGTGGCTCGAAAGACGGTGCCGCCGGCACGTGCACGCAGCGCCCCACCGACACTGGCGCGCCGTGATGACCCTGCGCCGCTGCGCCATCGCCCGCGAACTGCCAGCCGTGGTACGGACACTCCAGCCGCGCCCCGTGCAGGTGCGTGAGCACGCGCCCCAGCGACAGCCTGGCCCCGCGGTGCGGACAGCGGTCGGCCCAGGCGTGCACCCCGCCGGCCTGGCCCTCATGCCCATGCTCGCGCCACAGCACCACGTCCTGCCCCAGCAGCGACACCGCCACCGGATCGTCACGCAGGTGCATGCCCGCGATGACCGGATGCCAGAGTTGTTGTTCGATCATGTGACCTCCAAAGAAAAACGCCGCTGCACAAGGCAGCGGCGAGTCTGTCCGGCGCGCGTGACGTCAGTCCAGCACACACCGTGGAACCGGCTTTGCCGGGCCACTGCTGTGGTCCCCCCGCCGGGGGGTTGAGGACCGCGGCTCCGAACCTGCCTGCGCAGGTTTGGACTGCCCGAAGAAGCATGGGCTCTGCCCCATGCTGCGGCCTGCAAGGTGAGCGAAGCGGCGCAGGGGGGAGCCCATCAGTTCGGCAGCTTGCCTTCGACGCCCTTGACGTAGAACTTGATGCCGCCCAGGAAGGCGTCGTCGGCGACGGCGTCCTTGGCCAGCACAGCCTTGCCGTCCTGGCCAACGATCGGGCCTTTCCAGATCGAGAACGAGCCGTCCTTCAGGCCAGCCTTGATCGAGTCGATCTTGGCCTTGACCTCGGCGGGCACGTCGTCGGCGATGGACACCATGTCGATCGCGCCTTCCTTGTGGCCCCACCAGACGCCGCTGTTGCCCTGCCAGGTGCCTTCCAGCGCATCCTTGACGGCCTTGACGTAGTACGGCCCCCAGTTGATGACGGCCGAACCCAGGTGGGCCTTGGGACCGTAGGCGGTCATGTCAGAGTCCCAGCCGAAGGCACGTTTGCCCATCTTCTCGGCGGTTTGCAGCACAGCCGACGAATCGGTGTTTTGCATCAGCACGTCAGCGCCGCCGTTGATCAGCGAGGTGGCGGCTTCGGTTTCCTTGGGCGGATCAAACCAGCCATTGACCCAGACCACCTTGGTCTTGACCTTGGGGTTCACCGACTGGGCGCCCAGCGTGAAGCTGTTGATGTTGCGGATCACTTCGGGAATTGGGATCGAGGCCACCACCCCGAGGGTGTTGGTCTTGGTCATGGAACCGGCGATCACGCCAGCCATGTAGGCACCTTCATACGTGCGGCTGTCGTAAGTGCGCATGTTCTCGGCCTGCTTGTAGCCGGTGGCGTGCTCGAACTTCACGTCCTTGAAGTCGGCAGCGACCTTGAGCATGGGCTCCATGTAGCCGAAGGTGGTGCCGAACACCAGCTTGTTGCCCTGGCCGGCCAGATCGCGCAGGACGCGCTCGGCGTCGGCGCTCTCGGGAACGTTCTCGACGAAGCTGGTGGACACCTTGTCACCGAACTCGGCTTCCACGGCCTTGCGGGCGCGGTCGTGTGCAAAGGTCCAGCCGCCATCGCCCACGGGGCCGACGTAAGCAAACGCGATCTTCAGCGGTTCGGCCTTGGGGGCCGGAGCCGTGGCGGCAGCGGGGGCCGCTGCTGCTGGGGCCTCCTCCTTCTTGCCGCAACCGATCAGGGCGGCGCTGGCCACCGCGGTCAGCGCGGCCAGCTTCATCAGGGAACGTTTGCTCAGGTCAGTCATGAAAACCTCTTGAAGTGTTGACAGGGAACAAAAACTTACAAATTGAAATTATGCGCCGGGATAGAAGGGTTTACCAATTGAGGTCGGCATGTTGATACGAATCCAGGTCGGGTTACGCGAGATCAGCACCAGCACCAGGATGGTCGCCAGGTAGGGCAGCATGGTCAAAAACTGGCTGGGAACGTTCACGCCGATGCCCTGCAAATGGAACTGCAACATGGTCACGCCACCAAACAGGTAGGCCCCCAGCAGCACGCGGGTGGGACGCCAGGTGGCAAAGGTTGTGAGGGCCAG
>JBJTNV010000080.1:0-12978 GCA_046074205.1 Hydrogenophaga sp. | reverse complement strand
TTCTTACCTGTTCGCGCCCGGCACGCACCAGGCGCTGGCCACAGGCGAGGCCATCGGCCGCCGCTTCCACTCCGCACCGGTGGTGCGGCTGGCGGACGCCAGGCAGATGCAGCTGGGCCATGTGGCCGAAGCCGACGCGCGCTGGCGCCTCTACGCCTTTGCGGGCCAGGGGGACGTGGGCCAGCCCGGCGCGCCCATGGCCCAACTGGCCGACTGGCTGGAGAACAACCCGGCCTCACCGGTCGTGAAGCACACGCGCAAGGGCGAAGACATCGACGCCATCATCGACGTGCGCGCCATCTTCCAGCCCACCTTCGAGCAGCTCGATGTCGGGCAGATGCCCTCGCTGTTCAAACCGAAGACGGGCAAGCTCGGCCTGACCGACCACGAGAAGATCTTCTGCGTGGACCACAAGGGCGCGGGCGACATCTATGACATGCGCGGCATTGACCGCGAACGCGGCTGCCTCATCGTCGTGCGACCCGATCAGTACGTGGCGAACGTGCTGCCGCTGGACGCGCGAGACGAACTGTCCGCTTTCTTTGCCGGCGTGCTGCGCTGAACCGACCAGCGCTCACCCGGACGACCAGGGACCCGCTACACTCGCTATTCCATTTCGGGATAACGAATCCCACCCCCGCTGCCAGCGCAGCGGATGTGTTGCGAGGTGCCCATGCGTCTGTTGCTGTCGTCCCTGTCCGTGCTGCTCGGGTCTTGCCTGGCCCTGGGCCGTGTGCACGCGGCCGAAGCGCAAGTGGCGGTGGCCGCCAACTTTGCCGAGCCGATCAAGGCCATCGCCGCCGAAGTGCACAAGATCACCGGCCACACGCTGAAGATCACCCTGGGCTCCACCGGCAAGCTGTACGCGCAGATCCGCAACGGCGCACCGTTGGATGTTCTGCTGGCGGCCGATACCGCCACGCCGCAGCGGCTGGAGCAGGACGGCCTGGCGCAGCCCGGCAGCCGCTTCACCTATGCCAACGGCCAGCTGGCCCTGTGGTCGGCCCGGGCCGGCCGGGTCGATGACCAGGGCGCGGTGCTCAGGGCCGCCGACCTGGGCAAGGTGGCCCTGGCCGCCCCCAAGCTGGCGCCCTATGGTGCTGCGGCGGTACAGGCCATGGACCGGATGGGTCTGACCGACGCACTGCGGCCCCGGCTGGTGCAGGGCGAGAGCATCGGCCAGGCCTTCAACTTCGTCGCCACCGGCAACGCCGACGTGGGCTTTGTCGCGCTGTCGCAGGTGATGGAAGCGGGTCGCCTCAAGAGCGGTTCGGTCTGGGTGCTGCCGCCCACGCTGTACAGCCCGATCCGGCAGGACGCGGTGCTGCTGCGCCGCGGCGCCCGGAACGAGGCCGCACAGGCGCTGATGCAGCTGCTGCAAAGCCCGCAGACCCGCGAGCTGATCCGCGCCCACGGTTACACCTTCTGAGCCATGCTGCTGACCGCCTCCGACCTGCAGGCCATCGTGCTGACACTGAAGGTGTCGGCGCTGACCACGCTGATCCTGCTGCTGATCGGCACGCCACTGGCCTGGTGGCTGGCGCGCACGCGGTCCTGGCTCAAGGCACCGGTGGCCACGGTGGTGGCCCTGCCCATCGTGCTGCCGCCGACCGTGCTGGGTTTTTACCTGCTGGTGCTGATGGGCCCCAACGGCACGGTGGGCCAGTGGACGCAGGCGCTGGGCATCGGGTTGCTGCCGTTCAGCTTCAGCGGCCTGGTGGTGGCTTCGGTGCTGTATTCGCTGCCCTTCATGGTGCAGCCGGTGCACAACGCGATGGAGGGCATGGGCACGCGTCCGCTGGAGGTGGCGGCCAGCCTGCGCGCCTCGCCGCTGGACCGCTTCTTCCACGTTGTGCTGCCGCTGTGCCGCCCGGGCCTGGTCACCGGCGCCATCATGAGCTTTGCGCACACGGTGGGCGAGTTCGGCGTGGTGCTGATGGTGGGCGGCAACATCCCGGGTGAGACACGCATGGTGTCGGTCCAGATCTACGACCACGTGGAAGCCCTGGAATACGGTGACGCCCACCGCCTGTCGGCCGTGATGCTGGTGTTCGCCTTCGCCGTGCTGCTGGCGCTGCAGCTCTACAACCACCGCCGTCGCCGGAGCGCCGCATGAGCCTGTCGACCCCTGTTGCGCCGCTGCAGCTGCAGGCCCGCCTGCAACGCCCGGGCTTTGCGCTGGACGTGCAGCTGGACCTGCCCGGCCGCGGCGTGACCGCGCTGTTCGGCCCCTCCGGCTCGGGCAAGACCACCTGCCTGCGCGTGCTCGCAGGGCTGGAGCCGAACGCCCGCGGCCGGGTGCAGGTGGCCGACGAGGTCTGGCAGGACAGCGCCCACGGCGTCGACCGGCCCACCCACCGGCGCGCGCTGGGCTATGTGTTCCAGGAAGCCAGCCTGTTCGACCACCTGAGCGTGGAAGGCAACCTGCGCTTCGGCTTCGACCGCACACCCGTCGCCCAGCGCCGGCACGACTGGCGGCACGGGCTGGAGCTGCTCGGCATCGGCCACCTGCTGCAACGCTGGCCGCACGAACTCTCGGGCGGCGAACGCCAGCGCGTGGCCATCGCCCGCGCACTGGCCACCAGCCCGCAACTGCTGCTGATGGACGAGCCCCTGGCCGCGCTGGACGCCGCCCGCAAGGCCGAGATCCTGCCCTGGCTGGAACAGCTGCACGAGTCGCTGGACATCCCGGTGGTCTACGTCACCCATGCGCTCGAAGAAGTGGCCCGGCTGGCCGACCACCTGGTGCTGCTGGACCAGGGCCGTGTGCTGGCCCAGGGCCCGGTGATCGAACTGATGGCCCGCGCCGACCTGCCGCTGGCGCGCGGCGACGGGGCGTCGGCCCTGATCGAAGCCGTGACCTGCGGGCTCCAGAGCACCTCCGGCCTGTGCGAGCTGCGTTTTGATGGCGGCACGCTGCTGCTGCCTCAGACCCGCGCCACGCCCCTGCCCGACCGCACCCCGGTGCGCGTGCGCATCCAGGCGCGCGACGTGAGCCTGTCTCGGGTGCTGCCGGATCAGACCAGCGTGCTCAACATCCTGCCGGCCACGGTGACGGACCTGAGCGACGACGGGCCGGGCCAGGTGCTCGTGGGTCTGCGCGTCGGTCAGGCAACGCGGCTGCTCTCGCGCATCAGCCACCTGTCGTGCGAGCGCCTGCGCATCACAGCCGGCCTGCCGGTCTTTGCCCAGATCAAGGGCGTGGCGATGGTGCGCTGAGCGAGCGGAGCAGACCCGGCCGCAGCGGGAGCGGGCGGTCTGGCCGGGCGGCGATTTGCTGGCGCGCCGCGACTGATGAGCCGCCCGGACGGACCGCCCGCTCCCGCGTCACCGAAGGTCACTTGCTAGCGTTGGAAAAGAACAGCTGCTCGCCGCCGATCCTGTAGTCGGCGATCGCTCTCTGGCCGGCGGAGCCGGTCACCCAGTCCACGAACTTCTGGCCTTTGGCGGTTTTCACCTGTGGATGCTTGGCGCTGCTGACCAGCATCACGCCGTACTGGTTGAACAGGCGCTGGTCACCCTCCACCAGCACCGCCATGTCGGCACGGTTCTTGAAGTTCAGCCAGGTGCCGCGGTCGGCCAGCACATAGGCGCCGCTGGAGGCTGCGATGTTCAGCGCCGGCCCCATGCCGCAGCCGCATTCCTTGTAGCCACTGCCCTTGTTGGCCTCGGTATCGGTCATCTTCCAGAAGCGCAGCTCGGCCGCGTGCGTGCCGCTCTTGTCACCACGGGAAACAAAGCCTGCGTTGGCGGTGGCCAGCTTCTTGAGGGCCGCCACGATGTCGTTGCCGCGGGTGCCTGCCGGGTCGGCCTTGGGGCCGATGAGCACGAAGTCGTTGTACATGACCTCCAGCCGTTTGGCCGAGAAACCGTCGGCGACGAACTTCTCTTCGGCCACCTTGTCATGCACGAACAGCACGTCGGCATCGCCGCGGCGCGCCATATCAATGGCCTGGCCGGTGCCCAGCGCAACGACCTTGACGTCGATGCCGCTGGCCTGCTTGAACGCCGGCAGGATGTGGCCGAACAAGCCCGACTGCTCGGTGGACGTGGTGGAGGCCACCACGATGCTGCTTTGCGCGAAGGCTGCTGTACTGACCAGCAGGGCCGCCACGAACGAAGCAGCGCGAACGAGGGCGCCGCCCGGCCGCCCGTGGACACGCTCCGGACGGAACGCCTGAGCCGCCCCATGGAAGGGGTCGCGCGCAACGTGGCGGGGGTGTTTCCAGTTCATACGGTTTCTCCTTTGACAAAAGCACTGGCCTGCGGGAAGTGCGCTTCCAGCAGGGACTGGTTGAAAAATTGGTGCACCGGCAGATCCGCCAGCACCACGCCCTGCTCCATGTAAATCACCCGACTGGCCAGACGCTTGACCTGGCCCAGGTTGTGGCTGGCGAACACCAGCGTGGGCGGCAGCCGGCCAGGCGCGGGTGCCTCGGCACCGAAGTCGTCGATCAGCGCCTCCACGTCGCGTTTGGCGTGCGGATCCAGGCTGGCGGTGGGTTCGTCGAGCAGCCACACATCGGGCTGCAGCGCCCAGGCACGGGCCAGCGCCACACGCTGCTGCTGCCCGCCCGACAGTGCGCGGCCATTGCGGTCGGCCAGATGGGCCAGGTCGACACGGGCCAATGCCTGCCTTGCACGCTCGCGCGTCTGCCGCCAGGGCACACCGCTGAGCCACAGACCCAGCTGCAGGTTGCGCCGCACCGACATGCGCAACATGTGCGGGCGCTGGAACAGCATGGCGATACGTGAAGCCTGGGGCACGGTGCGCTCACCGGCGGCGATGGGCAGCAGCCCATGCAGGGTGCGCAACAGCGTGCTCTTGCCGCACCCGTTGGGGCCGACCAGGGCCACCGACTCGCCAGCGTGGATGTCCAGCGTGATGTTGCGCAGCGCCTCCACCTGGGCGGCCGGCCCCAGGCTCACCTGAACGCCGCGCAGCGCCAGCACCACCGGTGCCTGCGTGCGGGGTGTGATGGCGGCAGTGCCGATCGGCGGATCGGCGCTCATGTCGTGGCCATCCGGAGGTCGCCGCCGTCCAGGCGCTCGCGCCAGCGCCGCAGCAGGGCCACAGCGCTGTTGAGCAGCAGCACCACACCCAGGAGGATGATGCCCAGGCCCAGCGCCAATGGCAGGTCGCCCTTGCTGGTTTCGAGCGCTATGGCCGTGGTCATCACGCGGGTGAAGCCGTCAATATTGCCCCCCACGATCATCACCGCACCAACCTCGGACACCGCGCGACCGAAAGCGGTGATGACCACGGTGAGCAAGGCATAGCGTTCATCCCAGGCCACCAGCAGGCTGCGCAGCATTCGCCCAGCGCCCAGCGAACCGAGTTGTTCGCCGTGCTCGCGATCACTGTCCTCCACCACCTGACGGGTGAGTGCGGTCACCAGCGGCAGCACCAGGAGGGTCTGCGCCAGCACCATGGCCTGGAAACTGAACAGCCACCCCAAAAAGCCCAGTGGACCCGAACGCGAGAGCAGCAAGTAAATCACCAGCCCCACGACCACCGACGGGATGGCCAGAAAAGTGTTCAGGACGGTGAGCATGAACGCCCGACCGGGGAACCGGCTGACCGCCAGCCAGGCGCCCAGCATGAGCCCGAAGCCGCAGGCGACCAGACACGCCGTGGCACTGACAGCCAGCGAGCGCGACACGATGGCCCACAGAGCGGGATCGCCGGAAACCACCAGACCCAGCGCCGTGGCCACGCTATCGGAGAAACTGTTCATATCTGGCGCTGCAGCATAAGGGCTGCACGCACGCCCGGGCCTACGTGTCTACGCGGTATGCAGGCAGCAACATAGGCAACACCCAGCATAGGCAGACGCTGGTGCACACTTGCAGGCCATGAGACGCATCGCGATGTCCTACTCCCTGGCCGCCGAACGCCCCGTGCGTGGTGCCGGCGCGCCGCTGCTGAGCAACGCCATGATGGACGTGTTGCATGCGGTGCACGAGCGCGGCTCCATCTCGGCGGCCGCACGGCAGCTCGGGCAGTCGTACCGGCATGTCTGGGGACAGCTCAAGGACTGGGAACAACAACTGGGGCGCGAACTGCTGGTCTGGGAACGCGGTCAGGCCGCGCTGCTCTCTCCCTTCGGTCAGCGTCTGCTGATGGCCGAGCGACTGGCCCAGGCACGACTGGGCCCGCAAATCGAGCACCTGCGCGTCGAGCTTGAACGTGCCTTCGCCACCGCCTTCGACGGTTCACCCGCCGGCACCGGCCTGCTGACGCTCTACGCCAGCCACGACCATGCACTGATCGAACTGCAGGACTTTGCAGCGCACGACGAGCGCCTGCCCCAGCCCTTGCACCTGGACATCCGCTTCACCGGCAGTGTGGACGCCATCCGCGCACTCAACGAGGGCCGCTGCCTGCTGGCGGGCTTTCACACCCAGCCGTTTGCCGATGCCGACAGCCGAACCGCGCGCACCTACCGTCCGCTGCTCAAACCGGGAACCCACAAGGTCATCGGGTTCGCCCGGCGGGTGCAGGGCCTGATGGTGGCACCGGGCAACCCGCTGCAACTGTTCAGTCTGGCCGATGTGGCCCACCGGCAGGCGCATTTCGTCAACCGCGCCCTGGGCACCGGCACCCGTCTGCTGCTGGAGGAACTGCTGGCCCAGGCGGGTCTCACGCTCGCCGGGCTCCACGGCCACGGTCACGAGGAAAGCTCCCACGCCGCCGTGGCGCAGGCAGTGGCCAGCGGCGCCGCCGACGTGGGACTGGGAACCGAACAGGCCGCACGCAGCCAGGGACTGGGCTTCGTCCCGCTGACCGAGGAGCGCTACGCGCTGGTCTGCCTGAAGTCGGCGCTGGAACAGCCGGCGGTGCAGAGCCTGCTCACCCTGCTGCGCGGCGCGCCGTGGCAGCAGCGGCTGCTGTCATTGCCCGGTTACCAGGCAGATCACCCGGGTGAAGTCGCGGCGATGAAACGGCTGCTTCCCTGGTGGAGCTAGGACACCGCCATCGCCGTCTCACGGCGTGTAGCCGGCTCCGCCCCTCAAGGGACAACGCTTGCGGACCGGCAACGCCGGATCCACCGCGTTCCGGAAGGGGTGGCTCCTCGCCTGTTCAGAACGCCTCTTTCTCTGCCTCCAGATAGGCCAGGCTGGTGTACTTGCCGATGTTGCTGTCGAAGCCGTCCATGGTTTTTGCACGGCTGGCCACACGGGGATCCTTCATCACCAGCGCCTTGGCACCCTCCAGCGGTATGCCGTCCTTGACCGCCTGCACGCAAGGCTCCCAGATGCCTTTCATGAAGGTCCCGTAGGTGTCCAGCAGCTGGCGACTCGCACGCCCGTGGCCCGGTACCCACAGCTGGTCGCCGGCGGCCTTCTTCAGGGCCTCGTAGTACCGGAAGGTGCCAGGGTATGAGCCGTCGTCGATGTTGGCAATGCGGTTGGCCATGGCGATATCGCCGACATAGGTCAGCCGGTCCTGCACCACCTCGATGCTCAGATCGGATGGCGTGTGCGCCGTGCCGTAGAAATGCATTCTGAGTTGCACATCACCGTAGTCGAACACCTGGCCATGTGCCACCGTGCGGTTCGGTGCCACCACCTGGGTGCCCAGCGTCGCCTGGTTGGTCCAGCGCTCCATCAGGCTGCGCCAGAGGTTCCCCTCGTGACCGGCGATCTGCTCGCGCGTGTACGCCAGGGCATGGATGGGCAGGTCCTTGCCAAAGGCATTTGCAAAGGCGTGGTTGCCCAGCCAGTGGTCCCCGTGGTAGTGGCTATTGAAGACCGCAATCACCGGCTTGGGCGTCACCGTCCTGATCATGCGGATCGCCATCTGGCCGATCTGCAGCGAAGCCCCCGTATCGAGCACCACCACGCCCTGTTGCGTCACCACAAAGAGCAGGCTGGCCATCAGGCCCTGGTTCTCCTGTGTCGGAAAACCGTCTTTGGCGTACACCATCCAGACGTGCGGCGAAAGCTGTTCCGGTTTCACGTCCGGCACAGGCGGACCTTCGATGAAGTCCTGCACCTGCTGGGCGAACAGCCGCACCTCGGGCACCAGGGCCAGACCGGCTGCCCCGGCGCCCATGCCGGCGGCCAGGCGCAACCATCGGCGGCGGCTGTGGAGAGGCTCTGACAGACCGGACGCGCGGCTCGGTGTGCGGGTGGTGTGCATGCGGGTCTCCGTGTTGAGGGACAACATTCAATAAGCAAATGGTTATTGAATGATACGTCCGCCCTCCCTGGCAGAACAAGTCACCCGCGCGACGGTTGGCTCAGTCGGGGCTTGCCACGGGCAGGCGGCGAGCGATCTCGGCCACCAGCTGGCGCGCCAGCGCCAGCTTGGACGCGCGCGGGAGCTCGGTGCTGCCGGCCTCGTCCACCAGCAGCAGGGCGTTGTCGTCCTGGCCAAAGGTATCGGGACCGATGTTGCCCACCAGCAGCGGCACACCCTTGCGCACACGCTTGGCCTGTGCGTTGGCCAGCAGGTCATGGCTCTCGGCCGCGAAGCCCACACAGTACAGCTGCCCGGACCGGGCCCGCGACGACGCGGCAATGCCCGCCAACAGGTCCGGATTTTCGACAAAGCTCAGGGAAGGCACTTGGCCACTGCCATCTTTTTTGATCTTCTGTCCGGCGGGCGCCGCCGGACGCCAGTCGGCCACTGCGGCCGCCGACACGAACACCGTCGCCTCCCGTACCAGCGTCTCCAGTACCTGCTGCATCTCACGCGCGGACTGCACCGGTCGGCGAGTCACGCCGCGCGGCGTGGGCAGGCCCACCGGACCGGAGACCAGCGTCACCTCGGCGCCCGCCTCATGCGCTGCGCGGGCAATGGCAAAGCCCATCTTGCCGCTGGAGAGATTGGTCAGCCCACGCACCGGGTCGATGGCCTCGAAAGTCGGCCCGGCGCTGACCACCACCCGATGACCTGCCAGCACCTTGGGCGTGAAAAAACGCACCAGTTCGTACAGCAGCTCCTCGGGCTCAAGCATTCGCCCATCGCCGGTTTCGCCACAGGCCTGTTCGCCCGCGCCGACTCCCAGCACCGTGGTGCCGTCCGCACGCAGCTGCTCGACGTTGCGGCGGGTTGCCGGATGGGCCCACATTTCACGGTTCATGGCTGGCGCCAGGATCAGCGCAACCGTATCCAGCGGCCGCGCCAGACACATCAGGCTCAGCAGGTCGTCGGCCCGGCCGTGCAAGAGCTTGGCCATGAAATCGGCGCTCGCCGGCGCCACCAGGATCGCGTCAGCCTCCCGGCTGAGGTTGATGTGCGCCATGTTGTTGTCCACGCCGCCAGAGGTGCGCGAATCCCACTGCGAGGTGAACACCGGCCGACCCGACAGCGCCTGCAGCGTCACCGCGGTGATGAACTGCTCTGCCGCTGCGGTCATGACCACCTGCACCGTGGCGCCTTCCTTGACCAGGGCACGGCAGAGTTCGGCCGCCTTGTAGCAGGCGATGCCGCCCGAGAGTCCCAGGACGATGTGTTTGCCGGCGAGCTCGTTCATGGCGCGCAATGTAGCAGTTCGGGTCCGTGCGCCCGGGCGGATCGGCGCGTTCGGACCGGCCAGGCCACGGGGGGGTGCCCTCTATAATCGCCCTTTCCACCTCCTGCGGGTCCTGCGGCCCGCCCGAGTCATGACCAAATTCGTGTTCGTCACCGGCGGTGTGGTGTCCTCTCTTGGCAAGGGCATTGCGTCTGCTTCCCTGGCTGCGCTGCTTGAATCGCGCGGCCTCAAAGTCACCCTCATCAAGCTCGACCCGTACATCAACGTGGACCCGGGCACCATGTCGCCCTTCCAGCACGGCGAGGTGTTCGTCACCGACGACGGCGCCGAAACCGACCTGGACCTCGGTCACTACGAGCGTTTCATCGAAACGCGGATGAAGAAGACCAACAACTTCACCACCGGCAAGATCTACCAGTCGGTGCTGGAGAAGGAACGCCGCGGCGACTACCTCGGCAAGACGGTGCAGGTCATCCCGCACGTCACCAATGAAATCCAGGAGTTCATCCAGCGCGGCGCAGGCCTGGTCGCGCCGCAAGGCGTCGACCCCAGGACCTTCACCCCCGATCCGGTGGACGTGGCCATCGTCGAAATCGGCGGCACGGTGGGCGACATCGAGTCACTGCCCTTCCTCGAAGCCGTGCGCCAGATGAGCCTGCGCATGGGCCCGAACAACTCGGCCTTCGTGCACCTGACCTACCTGCCCTGGATCGCCGCAGCCGGTGAGCTCAAGACCAAGCCGACCCAGCACACGGTGCAGAAGCTGCGCGAGATCGGCATCTCGGCCGACGCCCTGCTGTGCCGCGCCGACCGCCGCATCCCGGAAGACGAGCGCGCCAAGATTTCGCTGTTCACCAACGTGCCCGAATGGGGCGTGATCAGCATGTGGGACGTGGACACCATTTACAAAGTGCCGCGCATGCTGCACGAGCAGGGTCTGGACGGCCTGATCTGCGACAAGCTGCGCCTGAACACCCCGCCCACCAGCCTCAAGCGCTGGGACGAACTGGTCTATGAAACCGAGCACCCGCAAGGCGAGGTGAAGATCGCCATGGTCGGCAAGTACGTGGACCTGTCGGACAGCTACAAGTCGGTCAACGAAGCCCTGCGCCACGCCGGCATGCGCAACCACGTGAAGGTGCGCATCGACCACGTCGACTCCGAAACCATGGAAGGCGTGGATGTGAGCGCCAGGCTGTCGCAGTACGACGCCATCCTGGTGCCCGGCGGCTTCGGCGCGCGCGGGGTGGAAGGCAAGATCGCCACCGCCCGCTTTGCCCGCGAACACAAGGTGCCCTACCTGGGCATCTGCCTGGGCATGCAGGTCGCCACCATCGAGTACGCCCGCCATGTGGCCGGCTTCGATGGCGCCAACAGCACCGAATTCGATGCCACCACACCGCATCCGGTGATCGCCCTCATCGAAGAGTGGAAAGACGCCGACGGCAGCATCCAGAAGCGCGACGCCAGCTCCGACCTGGGCGGCACCATGCGCCTGGGCGCACAGAGTTCGGACGTGGCCAAGGGCACGCTGGCACACAGCATCTACGGCGACGTGGTGACCGAGCGCCACCGCCACCGCTACGAAGCCAACGTCAACTACCTGGACCCGCTTCGCAAAGCTGGTCTGGTGATCTCGGCGCTGACGCAACGCGAGCAGCTCACCGAAATCGTCGAACTGCCGCAAACCGTGCACCCGTGGTACATCGGTGTGCAGTTCCACCCCGAATTCAAGTCCACCCCCTGGGCCGGGCACCCGCTGTTCAACGCCTTCGTCAAGGCAGCGGTCGAGCACCAGAAGGCTGCTCACCAGGCCTGAACGGAGACAGCGCCATGAAACTCTGCGGATTTGACGTTGGCCTGGACCAGCGCTTCTTCCTGATCGCCGGCACCTGTTCCATCGAAGGCCTGCAGATGTCGCTGGAGGTCGCCGGTCAGCTCAAGGAAATCTGTTCGGCGCTCGGCATCCCGCTGATCTACAAGGGCTCGTTCGACAAGGCCAACCGCTCGTCCGGCACCAGCCAGCGGGGTGTGGGCCTGGACGCCGGCCTCAAGATCCTCGACGAGGTACGCCGCCAGTTGCAGCTACCCATCCTGACCGACGTGCACGACGCGTCACAGGTGGCCGACGTGGCAGCGGTGGTGGACGTTCTGCAGACCCCCGCCTTCCTGTGCCGCCAGACCGATTTCATCCGTGCGGTGGCCCAGTCGGGCAAGCCGGTGAACATCAAGAAGGGTCAGTTCCTCGCGCCCTGGGACATGAAGAACGTGATCGACAAGGCCCGTGCTGCCGCGAAGGAAGCCGGCCTGTCGGAAGACCGATTCCTGGCCTGCGAACGCGGCGTGAGCTTCGGCTACAACAACCTGGTGGCCGACATGACCAGCCTGGCCGAAATGCGCAAGTCCGGCGCGCCGGTCGTGTTCGACGTCACCCACTCGGTGCAGAAGCCCGGCGGCCTGGGCAACGTGAGCGGCGGAGCGCGCGAGATGGTGCCGGTGCTGGCCCGTGCGGGCGTAGCCGCCGGTGTGGCCGGCCTGTTCATGGAAACGCACCCCCAACCGGCCGACGCCTGGTCTGACGGCCCCAACGCCGTGCCGCTGGGCCGCATGAAGGCGCTGCTGGAAACCCTGGTGGCGCTGGACGATGTGACCAAGCGCAACGGCTTTCTCGAAAACGATTTCCACTGAAGACACCCCATGCCCGCCGCCTACCTCGTCGTTGACATGCAAATTGCCGATCTGGAGCAGTACAAGCAGTACATGGCCCAAGCACCTGCGGCGGTCAAGGCGGCCGGTGGCGAGTACCTGGTGCGCGGCGGTCCGTTCGAGGTGCTGGAAGGCGACTGGCAACCGGCCCGCATGGCCCTGCTGCGCTTCCCCAGCGTCGAGCAGGCGCGGGCCTTCTACAACGGCGAGCAGTACCGCCAGGCGCGTGCCCAGCGGGCCGGCGCCACCACTTTCTTCAACATGGTCCTGGTCGAGGGCGTGGACGCCCCGGTCATCTGAACACCGTCTTCAAACATTCACCGAAAGGAAATCATGAGCGCAATCGTTGACATCGTCGGCCGCGAAGTGCTGGACAGCCGAGGCAACCCCACCGTCGAATGCGACGTGCTGCTGGAGAGCGGCGTCATGGGCCGTGCGGCCGTGCCCTCGGGCGCCTCCACCGGCTCGCGCGAGGCCATCGAGCTGCGCGACGGCGACAAGAGCCGTTACCTGGGCAAAGGCGTGCTCAAGGCCGTCGAACACATCAACACCGAGATCAGCGAATCGGTGCTCGGCCTCGACGCCAGCGAGCAGGCCTTTCTCGACAAGACCCTGATCGACCTCGACGGCACCGACAACAAGAGCCGCCTCGGCGCCAACGCCACGCTGGCGGTGAGCATGGCGGTGGCGCGCGCCGCGGCCGAGGAAAGCGGGCTGCCGCTGTACCGCTACTTCGGCGGCATGGGCGGCATGCAGATGCCGGTGCCGATGATGAACGTCATCAACG
>JBJTNV010000079.1:0-17666 GCA_046074205.1 Hydrogenophaga sp. | reverse complement strand
TCCACCAGCGACTCGAACTTGGCGCGTGTGAGCTTGACGTTCAGGTGCTTGGGGCCGGTGGCATCAGCGGTGATGTAGGGCAGGTTGACATCGGTGGCCGCAGACGAGGACAACTCGATCTTGGCTTTTTCGGCGGCCTCTTTCAGGCGCTGCAGGGCCAGCACGTCCTGCTTGAGGTTGACGCCGGACTCTTTCTTGAACTCGTCAATGATGAAGTCGATGATGCGCTGGTCAAAGTCTTCGCCGCCCAGGAAGGTGTCGCCGTTGGTGGACAGCACTTCGAACTGCTTTTCGCCATCGACATCGGCGATCTCGATGATGGACACGTCAAACGTGCCGCCACCCAGGTCGTACACGGCGATCTTGCGGTCGCCCTTTTCCTGCTTGTCCAGGCCAAAGGCCAGGGCCGCTGCGGTGGGCTCGTTGATGATGCGCTTGACTTCCAGCCCGGCAATGCGGCCGGCGTCCTTGGTGGCCTGGCGCTGGGCGTCGTTGAAGTAGG
The DNA here is from genome assembly GCA_046074205.1 of Hydrogenophaga sp. Taxonomy (GTDB): domain Bacteria; phylum Pseudomonadota; class Gammaproteobacteria; order Burkholderiales; family Burkholderiaceae_C; genus Hydrogenophaga. The sequence continues at coordinate 17,164 of JBJTNV010000079.1, read as the reverse complement.
CCGGCACGGTGATCACGGCTTCGGTCACGGGCTCGCCCAGGTAGTCCTCGGCGGTCTTCTTCATCTTGCGCAGGATGTCGGCCGAGACCTGCTGGGCCGAGAGCTTCTTGCCGCGCACTTCCACCCAGGCGTCGCCGTTGTCGGCGGCCACGATGGCGTAGGGCATCAGGTCGATGTCCTTTTGCACTTCCTTCTCGGTGAACTTGCGGCCGATCAGGCGCTTGATGGCGTACAGGGTGTTCTTGGGGTTGGTCACGGCCTGGCGCTTGGCGGACGCGCCGACCAGCACTTCACCGTCTTCCTGGTAGGCCACGATGGACGGCGTGGTGCGCGCACCTTCCGAGTTCTCGATCACCTTGGTGGTGTTGCCTTCCATGATGGACACACAGCTGTTGGTGGTGCCCAGGTCGATGCCGATGATTTTTCCCATGTTCTGCTCCGTTTGCGAAAGTTTGAATAAGTGTGTGGGGCGGGTGTGGACCCGATGTGGAGGAGGTGTGGATAACCGGTGGTTTTTTCAAGCCCGACCGGCCACGACCTTGCGCTTTATTGGGGGGCCGCGACGGTGACCAGGGCCGGGCGCAGCACGCGCTCGGCGATCAGGTAACCCTTCTGCAGCACGGCCACCACGGTGTTGGCGGGCTGGTCGGCCGGCACCATGCTGATGGCCTGGTGCTGGGTCGGGTCGAACTTTTCACCGGCGGCCGGGGCAATGGCCACGACCTTGTTGCGGCTCAGCGCGCTCTGCAGCTGTTTGAGCGTGGCTTCTGCGCCTTCGCGAATTTGCTCGATGGTCGCTTCCTGCACGGCCAGGCCAGCCTCCAGGCTGTCCAGCACGGGCAGCAGGCTGTCGGCAAAGCCTTCGACGGCGAATTTGCGGGCTTTGGCGATTTCGTCTTCGGCTCGGCGGCGGGCGTTGTCGGCTTCGGCCTTGGCGCGCAGGAACTGGTCGGCCAGATCGGTGTTCTGTGCCTTCAGCGCGGCGACTTCGTTGGTCAAGGCCGCCAGAGCGTCGGTTTCGCCCATGGCGGCAGCGGCCTGGGTTTCTTCGGGGCTGTGTGGCGCGGCCTGCGCGGCGGCGTCGGCGGGGTTCTGGGCTTGGGTCATGTCGGGCATTGCGGAAGGGCGCAAGGAGTTGGGTCTTGCGCGTCAGTTGGGGGCGCAGCGGCCTGGCTTCAAGGGGGTGACAGCGAAAAACGGACGCGGACGCGAGAATCGGGGCTTTTTGCACGGAGCCTTGCCATGAAACTCTTTCGCCACGGCCCGCTGGGCGCTGAACAACCCGGTCTGATCGACGCCAGCGGCGCGCTGCGCGACCTCTCGGGTGTGGTGCCGGACATTGCCGGCACCGTGCTGGGGCGTGATTCTATGGCCCGGCTGCGCGCCCTGGACGCGAGCCGCCTGCCGCTGGTGCCGGCGGGCACACGCCTGGGCGCCTGCGTGGGCGCGGTGGGCAATGTGGTCTGTATCGGCCTGAACTATTCGGACCACGCCGCCGAGGCCGGCATGAAGGCGCCGGGCCAGCCGATCGTGTTCAACAAACACAACGGCGCCATCAGCGGCCCGCACGACGACATCTGGCTGGCGCCGGGTTCGCAGAAGCTGGACTGGGAGGTGGAGCTGGGCATCGTGATCGGCGAGCGGGCCTTCCATGTGTCAGAGGCCGACGCGCTGCAGCACGTGGCCGGCTTTTGCCTGGTCAACGACGTGTCCGAGCGCGCTTACCAGATCGAATACGAAGGGCAGTGGACCAAAGGCAAGAGCTACCCCACGCACTGTCCGATCGGCCCCTGGCTCGTGACGCCCGATGAGTTGGGCGATCCGCAGGATGTGGACCTCTGGCTGGAGGTGAACGGCCAGCGCCGCCAGAGCGGCAACACCCGGACCATGATCTTCGGCGTGGCGCAGATCGTGAGCTACCTCAGCCGTTTCATGGCGCTGCAACCGGGCGACGTGATCCCCACCGGCACGCCGCCGGGCGTGGGCATGGGCATGAAGCCGCCCGTGTTCCTGAACGCTGGCGACGTGGTGACGCTGGGTGGCCGGTGTCTGGGCGAGCAGCGACAGGTGGTGAAACAGACATAAGCCCCTGAGCCGCTTCGCGTCTTCCCCCTTGAAAGGGGGACCCCACCAGCGGCCAGGCAAAGCCGGTTCCGCGGTGGGTGCTGGAAGGGGAGTACGTTCTTCTGCTGGTGGTTCAGGCGGCGTGCGCCGCCCCGTTGGCCTGGGCCGCGGCGGCCCGCGCCTGCTGGCTGGACCACTTGCTGGCGAACAGCTGGATGTCGTGCATGCGCCGGGCCAGGTCGGTGCCTGTGCTGGTGAGGCGGTAACCGTCACCGCCGTGCTCGACCAGGCGTGCCGCGCGCAGTTCCTTCAGGCGCGTGTTGAGCGTATTGGGGGTGACGCCGCCCAGGCTGTCTTGCAGCAGGCGGAAGGTTTGCGGGTGACCGTCGCTGAGCGCCCAGATGACGCGCAGGGCATAGCGCGATTCGAGCAGGTTGAACAGCTCGATCACGGCCGTGTGGTCTCTGGCGCCCATGGGTGGTCTCCTGTGCCGGTCTGTCAGGGCAGACCTTGCGAACCACTATACGGGGGGCTCAGGGCGTCCGCCAGCAGGCAAGCACGGGTTTTGCGGGTTCCGGAGACCCGGTATTTACCCGAATGGCACAGGTGACCGGTTCAGTCCCGGTAGACCTTGCGCAGCAGGGACTTGAGGGTGTCCAGCTCTTGGGCGCTCAGGCGGCTGGCCACGTCGCTTTCGAGTTCGCTGGCGGTGGCCTGGGCGCTGGTCTGCAGCTGCTGGCCGGCTGGCGAGAGGTGCAGGCCATGGGCGCGACGGTCGGTGGGGTGGGGGTGGCGTTCGATCAGGCCGCGTTGGTTCAGGCTCTTGACCAGGCCCACGAGGTTGGGGGGCAGGATGTCCAGCGTGGCGCACAGCTGGCTCGAGGTGATGCCGGGGTTGTGCGCAATGAGGGTGAGCACCGAAAAGTCCACCGGCTTGAGACGGTAGGGCGCCATGCGCTGCAGGAACACGCTGATGACCGCGAGCGCGGCGCGGCGGGCGTTGTAGCCCAGCAGGTCTTCCAGGTAGCTGGTGTCCACGCCCGTGTCATTGTTGGGCAGGGGCAGCGGGCTGGTAGCGGCTGCGCTGGAGCGCTTGCGCGGCCCTCGCGGGTGGCGCAGGTTGTTGGCAACGGTGGAGTCGGACATGGTTACCGAGGATAACGGCTGTACTGCCCGCTGGCGCGCACGTTCAGCGGAATAAGGTACCGTCCATCATGTTCATGCGCATGCCGAATTCGGGCCAGACCCAGCGCCAGAAGCCGGTTTGCGCCGCCTGCCAGCGCGCTGCGTCGGCCCCCGGTGTGGCGCCGATACGGGCCCAGGCCCAGGCCATCAGCAGCAGCGCAACCGCGCGCAGAAAGTCGTCGGCCAGCCAGTGGGCGCGGTCGGCGGGAGCGTCTTTGGCCGTTACGCCGGGCAGCAAGCGGTCTTTCACAAAGGTGGCGAAGGCGTCGAGCTGGTGCTTGACCCGGGCAGCCTGTTCGTCCTCACCCAGGTCGGCCGCGAGTTCACCCAGCAGCGTCAGCAGCGCAGTGCCGCCGTCGGGCAGGGTCTTGCGCAGCAGCAGGTCGATGGCCTGGATTTCGTTCGTGCCCTCGTAGATCATGGCCACACGCGAATCGCGCACGACCTGCTCGACGCCCCATTCGCGCACAAAGCCGTGCCCGCCGAAAACCTGCAGGCAGGCGCTGGCGCCGTGGAAGGCCTGGTCGGTCCAGGCGGCCTTGAGCACCGGCGTGACCAGCGCGCACCAGCGGCTGGCGACATCGCGGCGCGTGGCGTCGCCGTGGTGTTTGAGGATGTCGAGTTCGAGCGCGGTGCGGTAGGCCACGACGCGGCCGGCGTCGATCCACGCGCGTTGTGCGTCGAGAATGCGGCGCATGGCCGGGTGTTGTTCGATCAGGTCCGCCTCGCCGGCCTTGGCTGCGCCGCCAGGCGCGCGCATCTGGCGGCGCTCCTTGCTGTACGCGTCGGCCTTCTGCCACGCGGTTTCGAGCAGGCCGATGCCCTGCAGTCCCACGTGCAGGCGCGCTGCGTTCATCATCACGAACATCGCGTTCAGGCCCTTGCCCGGTTCGCCGACGATCCAGCCCGGCGCTTCGTCAAAGCGCATGACGCAGGTGGGGCTGCCGTGCAGGCCCATCTTCTCTTCGATGCGCTCGCACACCGCCTGGCTTCTGGTTCCATCGGCATAGAACTTCGGCACCAGGAACAGCGACAGGCCCTTGGGGCCGGGCGGAGCGTCGGGTAGCCGGGCCAGCACCAGATGCACGATGTTGTTGGACAGGTCGTGCTCGCCGCCGGAGATGAATATCTTGGTGCCGTTCAGCGTGTAGCTGCCGTCCGCCTGCGGCACGGCCTTGGTGCGGGCCAGGCCCAGGTCGCTGCCGGCATGGGGTTCGGTCAGGCACATGGTGGCCAGCCATTCGCCGGTGGCGACCTTTTCCAGGTAGCGCGCCTTGAGCCCGGGCGACGCGTGGTGCTTGATGCATTCGTAGGCGCCGTGCAGCAGGCCTGGCGCCATGGTCCAGCCGTGGTTGGCGGCGCTGAGCATTTCGTACAGCGTGGCCTCCAGCACGGCGGGCAGGCCCTGGCCACCGTCTTCGGTCGCGCAGGCCAGGGCGGGCCAGCCGGCCTGCCAGAAGGCCTGGTAGGCGTCGCGGAAGCCCGGTGGCATGGTGACGGTGCCGTCCTTGAACTGCGCGCCGATTTCGTCGCCGTCGCGGTTGAGCGGGGCCACGACGTCGGCGACGAATTTGCCCGATTCATCAAGCACCTGCTGCATCAGGTCGGCGTCGGTCTCGGCATGGAGGGGCAGCGCCTGCAGCTGCTCGGGGGCCCGCAGCACCTGCAGCAGGATGAAGGCCATGTCGGCGGTGAGAGGCTGGAAGTGGTTCACGGCGGGGCGTCTGAAAGCGGTGGTTGGGTCAGCGCGGGCGGGCCTGGGCGGCCTTGTCGGGCGAGCCCTCCAGGCCGGCCAGCAGCGCTTTGCTGTTGCCGGGGATGACCATCTGGAACTGGCTGTCCACGGTGGTGTAGTCGAAGTAGCCCATGCGGGCGATGGGCCGGATCTTGAGCACGTCGACCAGGCCGTTGGCATCGATGAACTGGTCGTCGATGTGGATCGCCACCACGCGGCCGAACACCACGTCCACCGTGCCCATGGGGGGATGCCCCGGGAAGCGCAGGGTGTTGAGGTATTCGCACTCGAAGTGGATGGGCGAGCCCTTGACGCGCTTGGGCAACACCCGCCGGCTGTCGAGCTTTTCCAGCCCGGCGCGTTCGAACTCGTCGACACCGAACGGCAGTTCCTGGGCGCTGATGTTGACCGCCTCGCGCAGGTCCCAGGTGGCCATGTTCCAGACGAACTGGCCCATTTGTTCGGCGTTGCGCACCGAGTCCTTGCGTTCGCCCTGGGTGGTCTGGTTGGCGCTGAACATGACGATGGGCGGGTCAAAGGTCACGTTCTGGAACTGGCTGTAGGGCGCCAGGTTGTCGCGACCTTGCGCGTCCACAGTGGAGATCCAGCCGATGGGGCGCGGGACCACGCAGGATTTGAACGGGTCGTGCGGCAGGCCATGGGGCGTTTTGCCGGGTTCGTAGTACATGGAGGGTCTCCGTTCCTGGGGGCGTGGTGCGCGTCAGCTGCACAGGGCTTTGATGTCCTCGGGCACCGGGATGGCTTTGATGCGGTCCGGGTCGTCGGGGTGCTGGATGCAGAAGGCGCGCACTTCGGTGCCTTCACACAGCACGGTGTCGCCCCGCTGGACCACGTGCCGGTGCACGAACACCTTCTCGCGCCACTCCTGGACGCTGGTGTGCACCTGGATGCGTTCACCGTAGGTGGCGGGGCGGATGAATTTGGTGTGAATCTCCAGCAACGGTGTACCGATGATGCCGCGTGTCTTGACCAGCTCGCGCCAGGGCGGCACGCCGCACTGGACAAAGAAGGTCAGGGACGAGGCGTCCATCCATTTGGAGAAATTCGGGAAGAAGACGATGCCGGCGGGATCGCAGTCACCGAACATCACTTGCACTTCGTAAACAACGGTTTTCGACATGTTGTGCTTTCAGCGCGGGGCCATGCGCAGGGCGCCGTCGAGGCGGATCACCTCGCCGTTGAGGTGGTTGTTCTGCACGATGTGCACCGCCAGGCCGGCAAATTCTTCGGGTTTGCCCAGGCGCTGGGGGAAGGGAATGCTGGCGGCCAGCGATGCCTGCACCGGCTCGGGCAGTTCCTTCATGAGCGGGGTGGCGAACAGGCCGGGGGCGATGGTGCAGACGCGGATGCCGTGCTGGGCGAGGTCGCGCGCCATGGGCAGGGTCATGCCGACCACGCCGGCCTTGGACGCGCTGTAGGCCTGCTGGCCGACCTGGCCGTCGAAGGCCGCCACGCTGGCGGTGAACACCATCACGCCGCGCGCGCCGTCTTCCATCGGCTCCAGCCTGGCGCAGGCGGCGGCAAACAGGCGGGCCGCGTTGTAGGTGCCGATGAGGTTGACGTTGATGACGCGGGCGAAGTCGGCCAGCGGCGCGGCGTTGCCGTCCTTGCCGACCACGCGCTTGGCGCTGCCGATGCCGGCGATCTGCATCAGGATGCGCGCCGGGCCGTGGGCGGCCGCAGCCTGCTCGATGGCGGCCTGCATGCTGGCCTCGTCGCTCACGTTGCACTGCACGGCGACACCGCCGATGTCGGCCGCCACGCGCTGGGCGTTCTCGGGGTTGAGGTCCAGTACCGCGACCCGGGCGCCCAGGCGGGCCAGTTCGCGCGCGGTGGCCTCGCCGAGGCCCGATCCGCCGCCAGTGACGAGGGCGGCTTGTCCTTGGATGTTCATGGGGTGTCCTTTCAGGCGCTCGGGTTTTCGATCAGCAGGGCAATGCCCTGGCCACCGCCCACGCAGGCGCTGGAGATGCCGTATTTCAGGCCACTGCGCTGCAGCTCGCGCGCCAGCGTGAGCGTCAGGCGCACGCCGGTGGCGGCCAGCGGGTGGCCCAGCGCGATGGCGCCGCCGTTGACGTTGAGCCGGTCGAGGTCCATGCCCAGGTCTTTGGCGACCGACAGGGTCTGTGCGCCCTGCGCTTCGTTCACTTCGAAGCGGGCGATGTCGGTGAGCTTGAGCCCGGTGCGTTCGAGCAGCAGGCGGATGGCCGGGGCCGGGCCGATGCCCATGATCTCGGGGGGAACGCCCACCACGGCGGCCGCCACCACGCGGGCCAGCGGCGCCTTGCCCTGGGCCCTGGCGTAGGCGCCTGAAGTCACCACACAAGCCGCTGCGGCATCCACCAGGGCCGAGCTGTTGCCGCCCGTCTGCACGCCGCCTTCGAACACCGGCTTGAGTTTGGCCAGCACCTCCAGCGGCGAGACGCGCGGGTGGGTGTCGGTCGCCACTTCGGTGACCTTGCCTTGCAGACGAATGCCGCGGGTCTTGTAGCCTTCGATCTCGAACTTCTCGGTGATCACCGGCACGATTTCTCCGGCCAGGAAGCCACTTTCCTGCGCGGCCACCGCCTTGGCGAAGGAGGCCGAGGCGAATTCGTCGACCGACTCGCGGGTGATGCCGTATTTCTTTGCCAGGTTTTCGGCGGTCTGGATCATGTTGATGCCGGCCGCCGGGTCCTTCAGGGCTTCCCACATGTAGTCCTTGAAGCCCACGGGCGCGCCCAGCTTGAAGCCGGTGCGGTGGTCGAAGGCGGCGATCGGGTTGCGCGTCATGTTCTCGGTGCCCACCACCAGCGCTGCATCGCACAAACCGCCGCTGATGTGTTCGCCCGCCTGGCGAAACAGCTCAAAGCCGGTGCCGCAGATGCGCTGCGCCATCAGCGCCGGTACGTTGACCGGCACGCCGGCGTACAGGCCGATGTGGCGTGGCAGGAAGAACTGGTCAAAGTCGCCCGGCGCCATGTTGCCGGCGAGGACCGATCCGATGTCACCGGCGGGGGTGCCGGTGCGGGCCAGCGCTTCGCGCGCCACCTTGATGCCCAGGTCAGTGGGCGAGACGTGTCCGAGCGCACCGCAGTAGTCGACCATGGGGGTGCGCACACCGCCCAGGATGACCACGTCATCGAATGAATGGAAGAATCCTCTGGTTGCCATGCTGTGTCCTGTGGGTCTTGAAAAAGTGTTGGAAGCGCGTGCCTTGTTCGAGGAGGCCGCGGAACTGGCTTGGCCAGGCCGCAGGCATCACCCCCTGGGGGGTGACGTCGCAGGCGGCGCGGGGGGTCAACAGGTCGGTTTGATGATGTAGCGCAGCCCGTCGGCATGCAGCCGGGCAACGGTATCGGCCCGGTGGGCCAGCACCGCGCGCTGGTTGATGGAGCCTTTGTCGGTGACCTCGCCCCGGTCAATGGTGGGCGGGTCGGCCAGCAGGCACAGGCGGGCAATGCGGTTGGCGCTGCCGGTGGCCGTGCGCGCCAGCTCGTTCACCACGGTCTGGAAATGGGCCAGTACGCCCGGCGCGTCCAGCACGTCGTGCAGCGACGCGTCGGCGGGCAGGCCGGAGAGTGCCCGGACCGCCGCCGTGGGGAAAACCATGGCGCCCACTTCTTTCATGTTCAGGCCGGTGAGCACCACATCCTGCACATAGGGCGCACCGGCGGCGATGATCTTGCCGCGCAGCGGGCCGACGCTGACGAAGGTGCCGGTGGCGAGCTTGAAGTCCTCGGCAATGCGGCCGTCGAATTTCAGGCCCTGGTGCACGTCGGTCTCGTCGATCCAGCGCAGCGCATCGCCGGTCTTGAAGAAGCCTTCCTCGTCGAAGGCTTCAGCGGTTTCGTCGGGCATGCGCCAGTAGCCGGGGGTGATGTTGGGGCCGCGGTAGCGCACCTCGGTCTTGCCTTCGGTGTCAACCAGCTTGAGCTCCAGACCCGGCGTGGGCAGCCCCAGGTCACCAGCCTTGACGTCAGGGCTGGTCACGAACAGCCCGAACGGTCCCGACTCGGTCATGCCCAGCCCCGACGTCATGACGACGCGCTGGCCGATTTCGGCTTCCTCGCTCTTGTAGAGGCTGTCCCAGACCGGCTGCGCCAGCGCTGCGCCGGCGTAGAAGAACATGCGCACCCGAGACAGGAAGTTGCGCCGCAGCTGGCGGCCGTCGTCGCTGTCCTGCTGCATGGCGTTCGCAATCGCTTCGAAGCCGGTGGGGACGTTGAAGTACACCGTGGGCGCGATGTCGCGCAGGTTGCGCAGGGTCTCGCCGATCAGGGCCGGCGTGGGCTTGCCGTCGTCGATGTACAGGGTGCCACCGTTGTAGATCACCATGCCGAAGTTGTGGTTGCCACCGAAGGTGTGGTTCCAGGGCAGCCAGTCGATCAGCACCAGCTCGCCTTCGGTCAGCACCGGCATGGACTGTGTCATCTGCTGCTGGTTGGCGCACCACATGCGTTGGGTGTTGATGACCGCCTTGGGCATCTTGGTCGAGCCCGAGGTGAACAGGAACTTGACGATGGTGTCCGGCCCGGTGGCGGCCATGGCGGCGTCCACCGCAGGGGTGGGCTCGGTGGCCAGCAGTGCGTCGAACGAAGTGGTGGGCCGCCCGGGCACGGTGCCTTCGGTGCACACCAGTTCGACGTCATCACCCAGCGTGGCCAGCATGGCGCGCGCGTAACGGTGGGCATCGCTGGCAAACACCAGGCCGGGCGTGAGGGTCTTGACGACGTGCCGGAGCTTGTCGAAGTCCTGGCTGATGAGCGAGTAGGCCGGCGAGGTGGGGCACCAGGGAATGCCGGCGTACAGGCAGCCCAGCGCCAGCAGGGCGTGTTCCAGGTCGTTTTCGCTGAGGATCAGGACCGGCTTTTCAGCGTTCAGGCCACGGTTGATCAAGCCCTGGCCAATGCGGCGTGCGGCGTCCAGCGCCTGGGCGAAGCTGATGTGCTGCCAGTCGCCGCTGCTGCCGTCGGCGTTGCGGCCGCGGCGAGCGAACAGGGTCTGCTGCGGCCGCACCTGAGCCCACTGCACCAGCCGGTCGGTCAGGCGATCAGGGTAGGGTGCCAGGGCCTGGTCAGCCACCAGGTAGTGCACTCCCGCCGGCCCGTCGCGCAGGGTGGCCCGGGTCACGCCAAACGCCAGGGGGCGGTATTTCGCTGTTGTCATGTCTGGTCTCCTCTATTTTTTGTCGAGCGATGCCGTTGAACCGGCCTGGGCGGGTGTCTGGCATGGCCCTTTGTCAGGGTGGACGCCGCGGAGGGCGCAGGGCTCAGCCTTTCTGCACTTTCGCCGCCTTGCCTTCGAGGAAGGCGCGCACGCGGGCCTTGGCTTCGGGGGCGGACTGGGCGATGGAGGACATCAGGGCTTCGGTGAAGAAGCCGTGGTCGCCGGGCTGTTCGGCGATGCGGGGCAGGGCATGCATCAGCGCGAAGTTGGTCATGGGGGCGTTGGTGGCAATGCGGGTGGCCAGTCCGATGGCCTTGTCCAGCGCGGTGCCGCCGGGCACCCGGTACTGCGCCAGGCCGATGCGCTCTCCGTCGGCGGCGTCGTAGACGCGGCCGGTGAGCATCATGTCGGTCATGCGCGCGGCGCCGATCAGCCGGGGGATGCGCACCGATCCGCCACCGCCGACGAAGATGCCCCGCGTGCCTTCGGGCAGCGCGAAGAAGGTGGTGTCGTCGGCCACGCGGATGTGACAGGCGCTCGCCAGCTCCAGGCCGCCGCCGACCACCGCACCATGCAGCGCGGCGATGACGGGCACGCGGCCCTTCTCCACGCCGTCCAGCGCCTGGTGCCACATGCGCGAGTGGAAGATGCCTTCGCTGGCGTCGCGCTCCTGCAGTTCGGACAGGTCCAGTCCGGCGCAGAAATGCTCGCCCTCACCGTCGATCACCGCTGCCCGCACACTGGCCGGCAGGTTCTGGAAGGTTTCGCGGATGGCCAGGATCAGGCCATCGCTCAGTGCGTTGCGCTTTTTGGCCCGGCGCAGTGTGATGACGGCGACTTCGGATTGTTCGCCGTGCAGGCTCAGGCTCAGGTCGGGGGAGGGGGTGTGGGTCATGGTGGGCTTGGTTCGACTGCAATACCGCCATTATGGTTATGGCCAATAACCAAATCAAGCCTTTTGCACCTAGGGTAAGCCCGGTCCCCATGAACGCTTTTAATGGTTACAAACCATAACCAACAGGGTCAGGCTTTCGTTTGTCCCCTGTCGTTTTCACCCTTTTCCCGCCACCCATTTCAGGAGACATATCCCATGGCATGGAAACTCAACGTCGCCACCCTGGCCATCGCGGCTTCGGCCAGTCTGGGCGCTTTCGCGCAGGATGTCACGCTGCGCCTGCACCAGTTCCTGCCGCCGCAGGCCACCATCCCGGCCAACGCCATCACGCCGTGGATCAAGAAGATCGAGACCGAGTCCAACGGACGCATCAAGATCCAGATGTTCAGCGCCATGCAGCTGGGCGGCACGCCGCCGCAGCTGTTTGACCAGGCGCGTGACGGCGTGGCCGACATCACCTGGACGGTGCTGGGCTACACCCCGGGCCGCTTCATGAAGACCGAAGTGTTCGAGCTGCCCTTCCTGACCGGCCTGTCCTCCGAAGCGTCGTCCAAGGCCCTGTTCGAATACGTGTCCAAGAACGCCATGGACGAGTTCAGCAGCGTCAAGCTCATCACCGTGCACACGCACGGGCCCGGCCTGGTGCACACCAAGCAGCCCGTCACCGGTCTGGAGAGCCTGCGCGGCATGAAGATCCGTGGCGGCACGCGCATCGTCAACAACATGCTGGTCAAACTCGGCGCCACGCCCGTGGGCATGCCGGTGCCGGCCGTGACCGAGGCCCTGTCCAAGGGCGTGCTCGACGGCACCACCATCCCCTGGGAAGTGGGTCCGTCGCTGAAAGTGCACGAACTGGTGAAGAACCACACCACCTTCGCGGGCGGTAATGGCCTGTACGTCACCACCTTCGCGCTGTCGATGAACAAGGGTGCTTACGACAAGCTGCCAGCCGACCTGAAGAAGGTCATCGACAACAACAGCGGCCTGGAGACCGCCGCCTTCTTCGGCAAGGCCATGGACGAAGGCGACAAGGTTGGCCGCGACATCGCCATCAAGACCGGCAACAAGATCACTGAACTGGACATTGCCGAAGTGCAGCGCTGGAAGCGCACCGCCGGCAGCGTCGAGAGTGATTGGGTCAAGGAGGTGAGCGGCAAGGGCATCGACGGTGCCCGTCTGCTGTCCGAGGCCAAGGCCGCCATGGCCAAGTACAGCAAGTAAGCACCGCTGACCTGCTGCTGAACCGCCGGCGCCGCCGGCGGTTTTTTTTCGGGATGTCGCTCCCGGATCAATGGTGATCAGGGTAAACACTGACATAACGGGCTGGCATAGCTGAATGTGCCCGATGCCGCTTTTCAAGGGGCAGGGAAATGCGGACAGTGCGAAGCCTTCGCCGGCTGTGGCCGGTATGGCCAGCCGAACGCCGGTTCAGACGGCAGCGGTTTTTCTTCGGAGCTCTCCCATGCACACACCCTCACTGCGTCGCCATGTGCTGTCCACCCTGGTGGCCCTGTCGGCCCTGGCTGCGCTGTCCGCCCAGGCACAAACCGTGACCTTGCGCCTGCACCATTTCCTGCCGCCGCAGGCCGCGATCCCGGCCACCGCCATCGCGCCCTGGGCCAGGAAGGTCGAAACGGAATCGGGTGGGCGCATCAAGATCCAGATCTTCCCGGCCATGCAGATGGGCGGTTCGCCGCCGCAGTTGTTTGACCAGGCACGTGACGGTGTGGCCGACATCACCTGGACGGTGCTGGGCTACACGCCGGGCCGGTTCAACAAATCGGAAGTGTTCGAGCTGCCCTTCATGTGCAGCGGCGGCGGGGAAAAGTGCTCCCGCGCCTTCCAGGAATATGTGGACAAGAACGCCGAGGACGAATTCCGCTCGGTCAAGCTGCTGGCGGTGCACACCCATGGCCCCGGTCTGTTCCACACCAAGCAGCCGGTGACGGGCCTGGAAAGCCTGCGCGGCATGAAGATCCGGGGCGGTTCCCGCATCATCAACAACATGCTGACCAAGCTGGGCGCCACGCCGGTGGGCATGCCGGTGCCGCAGGTGCCCGAGGCCTTGTCCAAGGGCGTGATCGATGGTGCCACCGTGCCCTGGGAAGTGGCGCCTTCGGTGAAGATCCCCGAGCTGGTGAAGAACCACACGACCTTTGCCGGCAACGATGGCCTGTATTCGCAGACCTTCGCCTTCTCGATGAACCGTGCGGCCTACGACAAGCTGCCGCCCGATTTGAAGAAAGTGATCGACAACAACTCGGGTATGGCCACCGCCGCCCTGTTCGGCCGTGCCATGGATGAGGCCGACAAGGTCGGGCGCGAGCTGGCGGTCAAGGCGGGCAACACCATCGTGGCGCTGGACGTGGCCGAAACGCAGCGCTGGCGCCGCACGGCCGGCGCCGTCGAGACCGACTGGGTCAACGAGATGAAGGGCAAGGGCCTGGACAGCGGCAAGCTGGTGTCGGACGCGCGCGCGCTGATGGCCAAGTACGCCAAATAAGGGTCTGGACTCGCCCTCGCGGGGGTGGGAGACAATCCGGCGTCGGCCGTGACACGCAAGGAACAGAACATGATTGCCTGGATATACCGTCTGTCGAACTGGACCGCCATCGTCGGTGGGCTGGTGCTGGTGGCGGTCACCGCGATGGTGGTGGCCAGCGTGGCGGGGCGCGCCATGATCGGTCTGGGGCTGGGTCCGGTGCCCGGCGATTTCGAGCTGGTCGAGGTCGGTATCGGGGTGGCCATTTTTGCGTTCCTGCCCTGGTGCTACCTGCGCGGCGGCCATGCCACGGTGGACCTGCTGTACATGCACATGCCCCGTTGGTTCCAGCGGGGTATCGACCTGCTCAGCGACGTCGCCATGCTGCTGGTCTGGCTGGTGCTGACCTGGAAGCTCTGGGAAGGCCTGCTGGAGAAGAAGGAGTACATGGAAACCACCTTCATTCTGCAGATGCCGGTGTGGTGGGCCTATGCCCTGTGCCTGGCGGGCGCGCTGGTGGGTTGCCTGGCCTACGTCGCCAAGACGCTGACGCGTCTGGGGCTGGCCGCCGAGCCGCCGGGCTGGACGGTGGCGTCCAACGCCGGCCATTGATGGACTTGCAGGGTATCCGCACATGAACTCGATCCAACTGGCCCTCTGGTCCTTCCCTGTCCTGCTGTTGCTGATTTTTGTCCGCGTGCCCATCGGGCTGTCCATGCTGCTGTGTGGTGTGGGGGGCGCCTGGCTCGTGTATGGCAACTTTGCGCCCATCCTGAACCAGCTCAAGCAGGTCACGTTCACCACCTTCTCCAACTACAACCTCTCGGTGATCCCGCTGTTCCTGCTGATGGGCCAGTTCGCGGCGCTGGGCGGACTGTCGCGGGCGCTGTTCAAGGCGGCCGAGGCCTGGATCGGGCACCGCAAGGGCGGTGTGGCGATGGCGGCCGTGGGCGCCTGTGCCGGTTTCGGCGCCATCTGCGGTTCCTCGCTGGCCACGGCGGCCACCATGGGGCAGGTGGCCCTGCCGGAACTCAAGCGCTCGGGCTACGCCGGGGGCATCTCCACCGCCTGCCTGGCGGCCGGCGGCACGCTGGGCATCCTGATCCCGCCGTCGGTGGTGCTGGTGATCTACGCCATCCTGACCGAGCAGAACATCGCCAAGCTGTTCCTGGCCGCCTTCGTGCCCGGCATCCTGGCGGCCGTCGGCTACATGATCACCATCGCCATCTATGCGCGCCTGAAGCCGCAGGACATGGGCACCATGGCGCCGATGCCCATGAAGGAGCGCTGGGCGGCGACCGTCGCCACCTGGCCGGTGATCGTGATTTTCCTGGTGGTGGTCGGCGGTATCTACACCGGCATCTTCACGCCCACCGAAGGCGCTGCCATCGGCGCCGCCGGCACCGGTATCGCGGCCTGGGCCGGTGGCGGCCTGAACCGCAAGACGCTGATCGACTCGGTGCTGGGTACGGCCACAGCCACCGGCATGATCTTCATGATCGTGCTCGGCGCCGGTCTGTACAACACCTTCCTGGCCCTGTCGCAGCTGCCGCAGGAAGCCGCGGCCGCGGTGGCTGGCTGGGGGCTCTCGCCGACGCTGGTGCTGGTGGCCATCCTGGCGCTGTACGTGATCCTCGGCTGCTTCATGGACTCGCTGTCCATGATCCTGCTGACCATCCCTGTGTTCTTCCCCATCATCATGGCGCTGGACTTCGGCCTGCCGCCCGAAGAGCTGGCCATCTGGTTCGGCATCCTGGTGCTGATCGTGGTGGAGGTGGGGCTGATCACGCCGCCGGTGGGCATGAACCTGTTCGTCATCAACTCGATGGCCAGGGACACGCCCATCACCCACACCTACCGCGCCATCATGCCCTTCGTGACGAGCGACTTCATCCGCACGGCCCTTCTGGTGGCATTCCCGTCCATCACGCTGTTCATCCTGCGGCTGTGAGCCGCCCGAGGGACGCGTGACCGGGCGCGGCGCTGTGGCGCTTCAGCCCAGAGCGTCGAGGGTCTGGCGGATCAGGTGCTGCGTGGTCTGCTGCGTGAGGGTGGCCGGCCGTTGCGAGCTGGTGGCCAGGCTCAGGCGGGTGCGCAAGGGCGGATCGACCGGGCGCACTCGGTAGGCCGACGGCCGGACCGAGCGGGCGACCGCGTTGCGCGAGAGCAGCGCGGCACCCGCGCCATCGGCCACCAGATCCAGGATGGCGGGCACGCCGTCGATTTCCAGTGCCACGGTCGGCCGCAGGCCCAGCACGGCCATGTCGGTTTCCACCTGCATGCGGATGGCATTGGGCCGGCTGGGGATGACCAGCGGCAGGGCAGCCACCTCGGCCAGGGTCACCGGCGGGGCCGGCGGGTCTTCTGCCAGGCCGGGCGGGCGGGGCTCGACCAGCAGCAGCTCTTCGGTCTGCAGGGGGGTCAGATCAATGTCCGGCGCCGGCTGCGCGTTGTACAGCACGGCGATGTCCAGCCGTCCGGTGATCAACCATTCCTGCATGGTGGTGGACAGCCCTTCGGTGATCGACAGGCTGGCTTCGGGCAGTTGGTCCCGAAACGCGCGCGTCAGCGGCACCGCCAGCACCCGCGCCAGGCTGGGCGGCAGGCCGATGGCCACGCGCCCGGCCAGCGCACCGCGCACCCGGCCCAGTTCCTCGCGCGCGCGCTCCACCTGGTGCAGGATGCCGCGCCCATGCTCGAGCAGCAGCTTGCCCGCCTCGGTGGGCGTGGCGCCCCGGCCGTTGCGAATGAGCAGGTTCTGCCGCAGTTCGACTTCCAGCAGGCGCACCTGGCGCGACAGGGCGGGCTGCGCCACGTCCAGCGCCAGCGACGCTTTGGTGAAGCTGCCCAGTTCGGCCACGCGAACGAAATACGCGAGCTGTTTCAAGTCCATGGTTTTTCCGGATAACACCCCATCGGCTATGCATTTTCGCTCTAGCTGGTAGGTGGTCATGCGTCTGGTCGACGCGGGCGCGACTGCCCAGAATGTGGGCAGATCCACGGAGACACGCCATGAGCCTGCAAAAGCCCCTCATCATCGACTGCCACGGCCACTACACCACGGCGCCCAAGGCGCTGGAGAACTGGCGAAACCAGCAGATCGCCGGCATCCAGGACCCGGCGGCCATGCCGAAGGTGGCCGACCTGAAGATCAGCGACGACGAGCTGCGCGAGTCCATCGAGACCAACCAGCTGCGCCTGATGAAGGAGCGCGGCTCGGACATCACCATCTTCAGCCCGCGCGCCAGCTTCATGGCCCACCACATCGGCGACTTCCAGGTGTCGTCCACCTGGGCCGCGATCTGCAACGAGCTTTGCTACCGCGTGAGCCAGCTGTTCCCCGAGCACTTCGTGCCCGCCGCCATGCTGCCGCAGAGCCCGGGCGTCGACCCGGCCACCTGCATCCCCGAGCTGGTCAAGTGCGTGGAGCAGTACGGCAACGTGGGCCTGAACCTCAACCCCGATCCCTCGGGCGGCCACTGGACCAGCCCGCCGCTCACCGACCGCCACTGGTACCCGATCTACGAGAAGATGGTCGAGGACGACATCCCGGCGATGATCCATGTCAGCACCAGCTGCAACGCCTGCTTCCACACCACCGGCGCGCACTACATCAACGCCGACACCACGGCGT
>JBJTNV010000078.1:0-7439 GCA_046074205.1 Hydrogenophaga sp. | reverse complement strand
GCCGACGGCTACATCTCGCCCAACTGGTACCCCAGCAAGCCCGAACACCACCGCCATGTGCCGACCTGGAACTACGCCGTGGTGCATGCACACGGCGTGCTGCGGGTGCGCGACGACGAGCGCTTTGTGCGCGGACTGGTGGCGCGGCTGACGCGCGAGCACGAGGCGCGCTCGCAGCAGCCCCGGCCCTGGAAGATGGGCGACGCGCCGAGCGACTACATCGACGGCCTGCTCAGGGTCATCGTCGGCATCGAGGTCGAGATCACCCGCCTGGTGGGCAAACGCAAGCTGGGCCAGAACCGTGAAGCGCGCGACCGGCTGGGCGCAGCCGACGGTTTGGCAGCGCTCGGGCAGGACGGTCTGGCCCGGGCCATGCGCGACGCCACCCCTCGCAGCTGAAGGCGCGCCGGACACCCGGGCCCGGGGTTTATGCTTGCGGGCCATTCCCTCATCATCGCCGGCCGCCATGTCCACCATCTTCATTCTCAACGGTCCCAACCTCAACCTGCTCGGCACGCGCGAACCGGCCCAGTACGGTCACACCACGCTGGCCGACGTCGAAGCCATGTGCCGCGCCCATGGCGAACAGGCGGGTTGCGCCGTGGAGTGCTTCCAGAGCAACTGGGAAGGTGCGCTGATCGACAAGATTCACGACATCGGCCGCCTTTACGCGGCGGGCAAGGTGCTGGGCGTGGTGTTCAACCCCGGCGCGCTCACACACACCTCGATTGCGCTGCATGACGCCATCAAGGGCGTTGCCCCGCTGCCGGTAATCGAGTGCCACATCTCCAACGTGCATGCGCGCGAGGCCTTCCGCCACCATTCCTGGGTATCTCCGGTGGCCGCCGGCATCGTGGTCGGTTTCGGTGTGGACGGTTACCGCATGGCCATGGATGGGCTCTTGCGCCAGCGCGCACCGGCAAGCCCTGCGCCGTCACCCTGATGCCGGCGTGTCTGTGAACACACAGGTTCAGCGCACACGGTGCCGGGCATGCAGACGCCACGCACAGGCCGTGGCCACCGCAGAGCAGGCTGCTGCGAGCCAGAACACGCTGGCCAGCCCAAGGGTGGACGACAGCAGGCCGCCCCCCAGACCGCCCAGAACCCCAGGCAGTCCGTAACCCACCACGGTATAGAGGGCCTGGCCGCGCCCACGCAGACGGCCCGGGAAATGACGGGAGACCAGGGCGATGCACACCGAGTGGTGTGCCGCGAAAGTGACGGCGTGCAGCGCTTGCGCCAGCAGCAGCAAGGGCCAGACCAGGGGCAGCCCGGCAGTGATCGCCATGCGCAGGGTCATCAACGCGGAAGCCAGCACCAGCCAGCCGGTCAGGCTGAGCGAGGACAGCCAGCGACCCTGGGTGAAAAACCAGACCGTCTCGATCAACACCGACACCGCCCAGAGCAGACCGATCACGGTCTTGCTGTAACCCAGGCTGTCCAGGTAGAGCGAGAAGAAAACATAGATGAAGATGTGCGCAAGGATGTGGAAGAACACCGCGGCAAACAACCAGCGCACGGGCGGCTGCCGCAGCAGAGGCCAGATGGCCGGGTGAGCGGTGTCATGGTGGGTGGCCTCCTTGTGGTCGGGCAACCACCAGACGCTGGCCACCACCGCCAGCAGCGTGACCAGCGTCCAGGCCGGGAAGTGATCCAGTCCAAAACGTTCGAACCACCCACCCGCCACCACCACCGTGACCAGAAAGCCCAGTGATCCCCAGAGCCGCACACGTCCGTAGCGTTTCGCGTCAAAGGCACCCCCCTCGCTGACCAGATGGGCCAGCGCTGCCTCGCTCATGGGCATCATGGCGCTGGTGTGAACGAACATCAGCAGCAGCACACCGAACAGGGCCACCGGCCCCAGCGGGAACCACAAGGCCAGCGAGCACACCGCGGCCGCCGTGGCGCCATAGCGCAGCAGCTTGACCCGCTCACCCGTGCGGTCGCTCAGCGTGCCCCACGCGTACGGCGCAAACAGGCGTGTGGCCGACTGCACGGACGTCAGCACACTGATGGCGAACAGCCCGAAGCCCAGGTCCTTGAGCCAGAGCGGCAGGTAAGGGTTGAAGAAGCCGATGTGCGCGAAGTAGCTCGCGGACAGGGCAGCAAACGGAAGGAGTTGCTTCTTCTGCTCAGGCACGACCGGCGGCCGCAATGTCGGGCGTGCTCACCTGAACGTCGCCGCACTGGGCGCGGTGCCGCAGCGCGTGGTCCATCACCACCAGGGCCAGCAGGGCCTCCATGATGGGTGCGGCGCGGATGCCCACGCAGGGGTCGTGGCGGCCTTTGGTGATGACCTCGGTCGGCTGGCCGTCCACGTCGATGGAGTCGCGCGGGATCAGGATGGAACTGGTGGGCTTGATGGCGACCGACACGTCCAGGTCCTGTCCGGTGCTGATGCCGCCCAGCACGCCGCCGGCCTTGTTGCCCACGAAGCCGCCCGGCGTCAGCGAGTCGCCGTGTGTCGAGCCCTTGTCGGCCACCGACGCGAAACCAGCGCCGATCTCCACGCCCTTGACCGCGTTCAGGCCCATCATGGCGTAGGCGATGTCGGCGTCGAGCTTGTCGTACAGCGGCTGGCCCAGGCCGACCGGCATGTTCTGGGCCACCACGCGCAGGCGTGCGCCGCACGAATCGCCGCTCTTGCGCAGCGCGTTCATGTAGTCCTCCAGCGCCGACACATCGGCCACCGGGGCGAAGAACGGGTTGTTCGGCACATGTTCCCAGCTCTCGAAGCCGATCGGCAGCTCGCCGATCTGCGTCATGCAGGCGTGGAAGGTGGTGCCGAACTGTTCCTTGAGCCACTTCTTGGCCACCGCACCAGCGGCCACCGTGGGCGCGGTCAGTCGCGCCGAACTGCGGCCGCCACCACGCGGGTCGCGCACGCCGTATTTCTGCCAGTAGGCGTAGTCGGCGTGGCCCGGGCGGAAGGTCTGCAGGATGTTGCCGTAGTCCTTGCTGCGCTGGTCGGTGTTGCGGATCAGCAGGGCAATCGGCGTGCCGGTGGTCTGGCCTTCGTACACACCACTGAGGATTTCCACCGCATCGGGTTCGTTGCGTTGCGTGACGAACTGGCTGGTGCCGGGACGACGGCGGTCCAGGTCCTGCTGGATGTCGGCCTCGGTCAAGGCCATGCCGGGCGGGCAGCCGTCGATCACGCAGCCGATGGCCGGGCCGTGGGATTCACCGAAATTGGTGACGCAAAACAGGGTGCCAAAGGTGTTGCCGCTCATGGACGGGGATTATCCCCGAGGCCTGAATGCCCCGGGGGCGGCCAGCACGCGCACCGCCCGGAGGGCTTATTCGGCGGCTTCGGCCGGCTTGTTGTCCTGGTCTTCCGGCCAGTCGCGGATATAGGCCTTGAGCATCTTGTTCTCGAAATTCTGTGCGTCCACCACAGCCTTGGCCACATCGTAGAAGCTGATCACACCCATGAGCATTCGGTTGTCAATCACCGGCATGTAACGCGCATGGCGATCGAGCATCATGCGGCGCACCTCGTCCATCTCGGTGGCCATGGTGCAGGTCAGCGGCCCAGGGTCCATGGCGCGGTACACGGTGGCCCCCCCCAGCTGGCCGCCGTTCTTGACCAGGGCGGCCATCACCTCGCGAAAGGTCAGCATGCCCACCACCAGGCCGTTGGCCATGACGACCAGCGAACCAATGTCCTTCTCGTGCATGAGTTGGACCGCTTCGGCCAGGCTGTCTTCGGGGGTGACGGTATAGAGCGCATTGCCCTTGACACGCAGGATATCGCTGACCTTCATGGCACTTCTCCTCGGGATGGATGCTGTCGCCCACTGGGCGGGCGTGCAGATGAATATAGCCCACAATCTGTGCACAGCACACACAGGGTTCGCCCGCAACACACCCTTCGGAGACACGCGTATGCCCGGTTATGCCGACCCCGGCTTCGACACCCTCGCGCTGCACGCCGGCGCCGCCCCCGACCCCAGCACCGGCGCGCGCGCCGTGCCCATTCACCTGACGACCTCGTTCGTCTTCGAATCCAGCGACCACGCCGCCGCGCTGTTCAACCTGGAGCGAGCCGGCCACGTCTACAGCCGGATCAGCAACCCGACCAACGCGGTGTTCGAGCAGCGCATGGCGGCACTCGAGGGCGGCATCGGCGCCATCTCGGTCGCCAGCGGCCAGGCCGCGCTGCACCTGTCGATTGCCACGCTCATGGGTGCGGGCTCGCACATCGTGGCCAGTACGGCGCTCTACGGTGGCAGCCAGAACCTGCTGCACTACACGCTGCGCCGCTTCGGTATCGAGACCACCTTCGTGAAGCCGGGCGACATCGACGGCTGGAAGGCCGCCGTGCGGCCCAACACGCGGCTGTTCTTCGGCGAAACCGTGGGCAACCCGGGTCTGGACGTGCTGGACATCCCCACCGTGGCGCAGATCGCCCACGAGGCGAAGGTGCCGCTGCTGGTGGACAGCACGCTCACCACACCCTACCTCATCAAACCCTTCGAGCACGGCGCCGATCTGGTCTACCACTCGGCCACCAAGTTCCTCAGCGGACACGGCACCGTCATCGGTGGTGTGGTGGTGGACGCCGGCAGCTTCGACTGGGACGCCAGTGGCAAGTACCCGGAGCTGACCGAACCCTACGACGGCTTCCACGGCATGACCTTCAGCGAGGAAAGCACCGTCGGCGCCTTCCTGCTGCGCGCGCGCCGCGAAGGCCTGCGCGATTTCGGTGCCTGCCTGAGCCCGCACAGCGCCTGGCTGATCCTGCAGGGGCTGGAGACGCTGTCGCTGCGCATGGAGCGCCACATGTCCAACACCGAGAAGGTGGTGCAGTTCCTGGCCACCCACCCGCTGGTGGGCCGCGTCGGCCACCCGCTGCTCGAATCGCACCCCAGCCACGCGCTGGCGAACAGGTTGCTCAAGCACGGCGCCAAGTGCGCGGGCTCGGTGTTCAGCTTCGACATCCAAGGCAGCCGTGAACAGGGCAAGGCCTTCATCGAAACGCTCAAGATCTTCAGCCACCTGGCCAACGTGGGCGACTGCCGCTCGCTGGTGATCCACCCGGCCAGCACCACACACTTCCGCATGAGCGACGAGGCGCTGGCCGGCGCCGGTATCGGCCCTGGCACGATCCGGCTGTCCATTGGTCTGGAAGATCCCGACGATCTGATCGACGACCTCAAGCGCGCACTCAAGGCAGCCGAGAAAGCGGTAAATCAATGAGTCCCCACGTTCATCACTTCGTGTATTCACTGCCCCCCAAGGGGGCGAAGGCCTCCCTTGGGGCGGCCCGGCGGGAGGCCTGACCATGCACCTGCAAGTCAACGACGCCAGGACCTACTGCTACACCGGCGGCAAACCCTTCGACGCCACCAAGCCCACCGTGGTCTTCATCCACGGCGTGCTGAACGACCACAGTGTCTGGATCCTGCAGAGCCGCTACCTCGCCAACCATGGATGGAACGTGCTGGCGGTCGATCTGCCGGGTCACTGCAAGAGCGGCGGCGAAGCGCCGTCCACCGTCGAGGAGGCGGCCGACTTCATCGGCGCCCTGCTCGACGCGGCAGGCGTGCAGCAGGCAGCGCTGGTCGGCCACAGCTGGGGTTCGTTGATCGCCATGGAAGCGGCGGCGCGCCTGAAAGACCGGATCACGCATGCGGTGCTGGTCGGCACGGCCTTCCCGATGAAGGTCTCGCCCGCGTTGATCGAGGCTTCGCTCAACGAACCCGAGAAGGCGCTGACCATGGTCAACGTGTTCTCGCGCTCCACCCTGGCCGCGCCGCCCTCTGCGTTGGGCCCGGGCACCTGGGTCTATGGCGCCGGCATGGCGCTGGGCCGGCGCGTGCTGCGCAGCAACCCCCAGGTCAACGTCTTTCACCGCGGCTTCGTGGCCTGCGACCGCTACGCGGGCGGCGAGGCGGCCATGGCCACCCTCACCTGCCCGGTGCTGTTCCTGCTCGGTGGCCAGGACCAGATGACCCAGCCCAAGGCAGCGCAGGGCCTGATCAGGGCGGCGCAGGCGGCAGGCAAAACCGTGCAGGTCGTGACCCTGCCGGTGGGTCATCACCAGATGACCGAAACGCCGGACCGGACCCTGTTCGCGATCCGGGACTTCCTGCGGACCTGATCCATGGCCGGCGCGGCGCCCATCACCCCACCGATGGGCGCCGAGCGCGCGCGCGAGATCGCCGCCGGCTTTGATCTGCGCGCCTTGCCGGCCGACTTTCTGGCCAACCCCTACCCGGTCTACGCCGCCCTGCGCGAGACCGAGCCGGTGCGCCGCATGCCCGACCGCTCGCTGTTCCTCACGCGCCACGCCGACCTGATGGCGGTGTACCGCGATGCGACGGTGTTCAGTTCGGACAAACACGTCGAGTTCGGCCCCAAGTACGGCGTCGACTCGCCCCTGTACGCACACCACACCACCAGCCTGGTGTTCAACGATCCGCCGCTGCACACGCGGGTGCGCAAGCTCATCATGGGCGCGCTCACCCGCCGTGCCATCGCCGACATGGAGCCGGGCCTGATCGCGCTGGTCGACCACCTGCTCGACCGTATCGAAGCCCAGGGCGGCGGCGACCTGATCGAGGACTTCGCCGCGGCCATCCCGGTCGAGATCATCGGCAACCTGCTGGACGTTCCGCACGAAGGCCGCGGCCCGCTGCGCGACTGGTCGCTCGCCATCCTGGGCGCGCTCGAACCCGTGCCCACGCCCGCGCAGCACGCGGCAGGCAACCGCAGCGTGAGCGAGATGCTGGCCTATCTGCGCACCCTGGTGACCGAGCGGCGCAAGGCCCCTGGCGACCCGGAGCGCGACGTGCTCACGCGGCTGATCCAGGGCGAAGCCGGTGGCGAACAGCTCAGCGAGGTCGAGCTGCTGCAGAACTGCATCTTCCTGCTCAACGCCGGCCATGAAACCACCACCAACCTGATCGGCAACGGCCTGATCGCGCTACAGGAACACCCCGGGGCCAAAGCGACCCTGCTGCGCTCCCTGGCCGAACAGGCGGGCGATGCCTCCGCCCTTGAGAACACCCTGAGCCTGGCGGTGGACGAGTTTTTGCGCTTCGAATCGTCCAACCAGTTGGGCAACCGCCGCGCCTTGCGGCCCACCACCGTGGGCGGCGTGGACTTGCCAGCAGGTGCACTGGTGACGCTGTGCATCGGCGCGGCCAACCGCGACCCGGCACAGTTCCCCGCGCCCGAGACGCTGGACCTGCAGCGCACCCAGAACAAACACCTGGCATTCGGCTTCGGCATCCACCAGTGCGCAGGCCTGAGCCTGGCCCGGCTGGAAGGGCGCATCGCCATCGGCCGTTTTTTGCAGCGCTTTCCCAACTACCGCCTCACGGCCGCGCCGCTGCGCGGTGGCCGCGCGCGCTTTCGCGGCTTTTTGCACGCCCCGTTTGCCATCGCCTGAGCCCTGAACGCCCCCTGGAGCCCCCATGGACACGAACACC
>JBJTNV010000077.1:0-6959 GCA_046074205.1 Hydrogenophaga sp. | reverse complement strand
CGCCATCCAGAAGCAGGATGGCCAGGACGTGATCTACGTGCTGGAGGTCAACCCGCGTGCCTCGCGCACCGTCCCCTACGTGTCCAAGGCCACCGGCATCCAGCTGGCCAAGGTGGCGGCGCGCTGCATGGCCGGCCAGACGCTGGACCAGCAGGGCATCGGCGCAGAAGTCACGCCGCCGTACTTCAGCGTCAAGGAAGCCGTGTTCCCGTTCGTGAAGTTCCCGGGCGTGGACACCATTCTGGGGCCCGAGATGAAGTCCACTGGCGAGGTGATGGGCGTGGGCAAGACCTTCGGCGAAGCCTTCGTCAAGAGCCAGCTGGGCGCCGGCACCAAACTGCCCAAATCGGGCAAGGTGTTCCTCACGGTCAAGAACGGCGACAAGCCGCGCGCGGTCGAGGTGGCACGTCAGCTGGTGGCGCTGGGCTTTGAGCTGGTGGCCACGCGCGGCACGGCCGCTGCCATCGCCGAGGCCGGTGTCCCTGTGCAGACGGTGAACAAGGTCACCGAAGGCCGCCCGCACATCGTCGACATGCTCAAGAACCACGAGATTGCGCTGGTCATCAACACCGTCGAAGAGCGCCGCAACGCGATTGCCGATTCGCGCGCGATCCGCACCTCGGCCCTGCTGGCGCGTGTGACCACGTTCACCACCATCGCTGGCGCGGAAGCGGCCGTCGAGGGGATGAAGCACGTGGACAACCTGGGCGTGATTTCCGTGCAGGACATGCACGCCCAGCTCGTGGCGGCCTGATCGCCCGATCCGGGTCTTTACCCGCCTTGCCCGGACCGGGGCATAATCCGGCCCATCACACCGCCGACCGGCAACGTTCGGCGGTTTCCTTTTGTTCCGGGCTGAAAAACGATTGCATCAGCCCGCTGTGTATCCCGGAGTGAATGCCATGGCCACCTTTCCCATCACCCAGCGCGGCGCCGAAATGCTCAAGGCCGAGCTGCACCGGCTCAAGACGGTGGAGCGCCCGGCGGTGATCCAGGCCATTGCCGATGCGCGTGCACAGGGGGACCTGAGCGAGAACGCCGACTACGACGCTGCCAAGGAGCGCCAGGGCTTCATCGAAGGCCGCATCGCCGAGGTGGAGGGCAAGCTGTCGGCCGCGCAGGTGATCGATCCGGCCTCGGTCGATGCCGGTGGCCGGGTGGTGTTCGGCGCCACCGTGGACCTGGAAGACGAGGACTCCGGCGTGAAAGTCACTTACCAGATCGTGGGCGAGGACGAGGCCGACCTGAAGAAGGGCCTGATCAACATCAGCAGCCCGATCGCGCGGGCTCTGATCGGCAAGGAAGAGGGTGATGTGGCCGAAGTGCAGGCGCCCGGTGGCGTGCGCCGCTATGAGGTGGTGGCCGTTCGTTACGAATGAGTGGGGTCATGCAGCGATTGGCTATCTTCCTGGCCGCGCTCTGGTGGGGTGGCCTTTCCGGCCTGAGCTTCGTCGCGGTGCCCACCCTGTTTGCACGCCTGGGCACACCGGTGGCGGGTCCGGTCGCAGCACACCTGTTTTCCCTGCAGTGTTGGGCCGGGCTGGGGATTGGCCTGGCCCTGCTGCTGGTGCTGCGTCGTGCGCGCACCGCAGCGCAGTTTCCGCTGGCGGGCGAAGCGCTTGATCCGCAACAGCTGGCACAGATTCAGCGGGTATTGGGCACCATGGGCTTCGTGCTGGCGGCCATGCTGCTGGCGCTGATCCAGGAGTTTGGCGTGGCGCAGAAGATCGTCACCGCCCGCGCCACCGGCGGTGACCTGCGCCTGTGGCATGGACTGGGCACGTTGATGGTGCTGGGGCAGTGGATGTGCAGTGGCGCTGTACTGTTCCGACTCTCCCGTTCGAGCGAGGTCGTGGCCGGCGCGAAGTGACCCGTTCGACGGCGCCGCAGAACCGGCCGTGCCGGGCAGCCAGCGCAGTCCCCCTCGGGGTGACGCCGTCGGCAGCGCGGGGGGTTACTTCTTTTCTGCGGATTCGAGCGTGTTGACCATCAGCATCGTGATGGTCATGGGGCCAACCCCGCCGGGTACCGGCGTGATGTAGCCCGCCACTTCTTTGACCCCGGCAAAGTCCACATCGCCGCAGAGTTTGCCTTCGTCGTTACGGTTCATACCCACGTCCAGCACCACGGCGCCAGGCTTGACCATGTCGGCCGTCAGCACGTTGCGCTTGCCGACGGCAGCAACGATCACGTCGGCCTGCAGTGTCATGGCCTTGAGGTTCTTCGTGGCGCTGTGGCAGATGGTGACGGTGGCGTTCTGCTGCAGCAGCATCATGGCCATGGGCTTGCCCACGATGTTGCTGCGACCGATGACAACGGCATGTTTGCCTTTGAGGTCGTAGCCGATGCTCTCCAGCATCTTCATGCAGCCGTAGGGCGTGCACGGCCAGAAGCCTGGCAGCCCGGTCATCAGCGCGCCGGCGCTGGCGATGTGGAAACCGTCCACGTCCTTCTCGGGGGAAATGGCTTCGATCACGCGCTGGGCGTTCATGTGGTCCGGCAAAGGCAACTGGACCAGGATGCCGTGGATGCTCGGATCGCGGTTCATCGCGTCCACGCGGGCCAGCAGCTCGGCCTCGGTCATGGTGGCGGGCCAGGTTTCCAGCACCGAATGCATGCCCGTGTCTTCGCAAGCCTTGACCTTGTTGCGCACATACACCTGGCTGGCGGCGTTGTCGCCCACCAGGATGACTGCCAGGCCGGGCGTGATGCCTCGGGTTTTGAGTGCCGTCACGCGGGCCGAGACGTCGGCGCGCAGTCGCTGGGAGAGGGCATTGCCGTCAATGAGTTGTGCGGTCATGGTGTATCTGTCGGAAAAGTGAAAACGCCCGCAGGGGCGGGCGTTGGATGCGGAGGCGGTGGCTTCAGGCTTTGGCCGGGGTCTGGCCGAGGGCGATCTTGAGCAGGTCGGCCACGGTATTGGCACCGAGCTTTTCCATGATGTTGGCGCGGTGCGCTTCCACGGTCTTGATGCTGATCCCCAGGTCGTCGGCGATTTGCTTGTTCAGACGGCCGGCGACGATGCGTTCGAGCACTTGGGATTCACGGCTGGTCAGCTTGGCCAGCAGCGCGTCCCGGTTGGCGGCCTGCTGGTGGCTCGTGAAGGCGTCCTTGGCTTTCTCCAGCATGCGCTCGACGAGAGCCAGCAGCTGATCTTCCTTGAACGGTTTCTGGATGAAGTCCAAGGCGCCTTTTTTCATGGACTCCACGGCCATGGGCACATCCCCGTGTCCGGTGATGAAGACGATGGGAAGCGGTGACTGACGCTCAATGAGTTTGTCTTGCAACTCAATACCGCTCATGCCTCCCATGCGGATGTCGGCGATCAGGCAAGCCACCTCACGGGCATCAAAGCGGCTGAGGAACGCCTCGGCCGATTCGAAACAGCGGACCCGGTAATCCTTGCCTTCGAGCAGCCACTGGAGGGAGTCGCGCACCGCCTCGTCGTCATCGACCACGTAGACGCTGCCTTTTTTGGGGATCAAACTCATCTCGCTCTCTCGTTGTCCGACGACTGCCGTGCAGAGGCGCCGGGTTCCGTTGCGCTGGCGGGCATGCCGGTCTGCACCGGAATCCAGAAACTGAAGCAGCAGCCCACCACCTCCGGGCCATTGTAGAGGTTCTCCACCCGCATCCGGCCGTGGTGTGATTCGACAATGCTGCGGCAGAGCTTGAGGCCGATACCCATACCCTCGCTCTTGGTGCTGTAGAAGGCCTCGTAGATGCGCTCGATCATCTCCGGCGGAACGCCTTTGCCGGAGTCCCGCACGCTGAACTCGATCACTTCCTGAGCGTCCACGCGTCTGGGCGCTACGCGCAACTCCACCAAACGCTGGCCCGGCGCGCGTGCCGCCTGGACGATGGCTTCGCCAGCATTCTTGAGGAGATTGATCAACACCTGTTCGATGAGGATGGGGTCCACCACGAGTTGCGGCAAACGGGCCGCAACGTAGGGTGAGAGCCGGACTTGCTGGCGACGCAGTTCAATATCTGCCAGCTCGATCGCATTGCTCACCATGGTCGAGACGTCCGAGGCCATCGGGTTGGGCTCACTGCGTTTGACAAAGGCACGGATGCGCTGGATCACCTGACCTGCGCGCTGTGCCTGTCGGGCCGTTTTGTCCAGGGCCCCAAGCAACTCTTCTTCGGAAATGCGGTGCTCCTGCAGGCGCGAGATCATCCCGTTGCAGTAATTGCTGATGGCAGTCAGCGGCTGGTTGAGTTCATGCGCCACGCTCGAGGCCATTTCGCCCATGGTGATCAGCCGGCTGGCCGCTTGCGCGCGCTCGGCCTGGCGAGCTGCCTGTACCTCCGCCTGACGACGCGGCGTGATGTCGCTGGCGATCACCATCTGGGCCAGCCGGCCGTCCACCCAAGTCAGATAACGCGTGCGAACCTCCAGCCAGCGGTCCAGCTCTTCAACAAAAACCTCGGCGTTCTCGGCGCTGGCGTCGGTCAGGCTGTCGGTGGGCATGCCCGCAAAACTGTCGACAGCATCGCCATGGTCGCCGGTGGACACTGTGGCCGGCGAGCCGGCGAATTCCACCAGCTGGCGATGTCCCTGCCCACGCGTACCAAACCAGAGCCGGTACATCTTGTTGGCGAACAGCATCTCGTCACTGCCCAGGGGCGCGACCGACACCGCAGAATCCAGCGATTCCAGAACGGTGGTGAAACGTTCGTAAGAGGCTGATAACTCTTCCCGGATGCGTTTGGGCTCGGTGATGTCGGTCATCGAGGTCATCCAGCCGGTCTGCACCCCCTTGGGGTCGATCAGCGGCGAGACGTACATGCGTGCATCGAAGATGCTGCCGTCACGACGCTGTACGCGTACTTCGAAACCGCCTGGCATGGACCGGCCACTGAGCTCGTCGTCCAGCCGCATGGCGAGCAACTCGTGGTCCTGCTCAGGCCAATAGGGAAAGGGTGCGGTGCGCCCCACCAGCTCGGTTTCGGTCCAGCCGGTCATGGAGCAAAACGCCGGGTTGACATAGGTGATACGGCCCTGCATGTCCAGCGCGCGCATGCCGGTGAGCATGGAGTTTTCCATCGCACGCCGGAAGTTCGTCTCGGCCACCAGCGCTTGCTGCGCCTGAACCCGGCGGCGGGTGTGTCGCCAGGTGCCCAGCAGCATCCACACGGTCAAGGCCGAGAGCGCTCCGATCACCCAGAAAAAGCCTGAGCCGACAATAGCCTGTGAGGTCCGGTAGGCCTGAGCCTTGAGGATCAGGCCGTTGCCAACAGGCGATACGGGCACTTCGTGTTCGAGTGTCGGACTGGACCAGGGCAGTAGCCGGATGACGCCGGCCGGACTTTGCAGATTGCCAGCCAGCACCGTGCCGCGGTCGTCCACCAGAGCCACGGCGTAGCGGGACATGATCTCGGGCGGAATGCCAAAGCGCATCAGTCCGTCGACCGAAAATTCGCCCATGACGGTGCCGGCGAACCGGCCTTGCTCGCTCAACGGCACCTGCAGCATCAGCGTCGCCTGCCGCGGATCATGGCCCAGCGGACGGGAGTAGACCGGCTGGCGCAGCTCGCGGGCCAGCTCGAACGAGCCGTCCGCGTCGGTGGCGGGCATCACGCCGCCGATCGGGCGCATGAGATCCAGGGGGGCGCTGGGCGAGGTGTGGCTGGCCACCAGCGTGCGGCGCGCGTCGAGCCAGGAGATGGCCAGCAATTCCGGGAACTGGCTGATCAGGGCCTCGGACTGGAACGAAAACTCCTCGGCACCGATTTCCCGGTTGTCGACCTCGCGTGCCAGCCGCATCAGCTGCTCCTGGCGCTCCAGCAGGCGCAAACGCAAGCGCTGCTGCCCGTATTCCACGTCGCGCGTGACCGCTTCCTGTTCCCGCTCCATTTCTTCGAACCGAAGGTAGGCGATGGCCACCACGATCGCCGCCAGGAACAGCAGTACAGACAGCAGGGGCGCGAGCGTGGCGAAGCGGTCCTGGCGCGCTGGTGGCAAGCGCCGCCACCATCTGCGCCACCAGGCCAGTGGCGAGTGTTGGTGGGCGGGTGGGGAATCTTGGGAAGCCTTGGAGCGGGTCATGGAAGGAGGGAGTCTACGTGAGGGGTTTCCGTTTCGGATGTTTCAAAACCACAATGCGAAATCAACAGGCATATATTGAAATGAAGCGGGTGTTGTGGAACAATTCAGGCAAGTCACGGGGCAGCGCGCCCGTGGCCTCAAAGACCATCAACAGGAGACATTTATGTCAGCGTCCAACGCTTTCAACGCCAGCGGTAGTGGCGATACCGACACGCAGGAAACCCGTGAATGGATGGAGGCGCTGGCCGCCGTCATCGAAAAAGAGGGCCCCGAGCGCGCCCACTTCCTGCTGGAACAGCTGCTGGAAGAAGCCCGCCAGAACAGCATCGACATGCCGTTCTCGGCCAACACCGGTTACGTGAACACCATCGAGCCGACCGAGGAAGCGCGCTGCCCCGGCAACATCGAGATCGAAGAGCGCCTGCGTGCCTACATGCGCTGGAACGCCATGGCCATGGTGGTCAAGGCCAACCGCCACAACCCCGAAGACGGTGGTGACCTGGGCGGTCACATCGGTTCGTTCGCCTCGCTGGCGCACATGTTCGGCGCCGGCTTCAACCACTTCTGGCACGCCGAGAGCGAAAACCACGGTGGCGACTGCCTGTACATCCAGGGCCACGTGTCGCCCGGCGTGTACGCCCGTGCCTACCTCGAAGGCCGCCTGACCGAAGAGCAGCTGCTGAACTTCCGCCAGGAAGTGGACGGCAAGGGCCTGTCGAGCTACCCGCACCCCAAGCTGATGCCCGAGTTCTGGCAGTTCCCCACGGTGTCCATGGGCCTGGGTCCGCTGATGGCGATCTACCAGGCGCGCTTCCTGAAGTACCTGCACGCCCGCGGCATCGCCAACACCGAGAACCGTAAGGTCTGGGTGTTCTGCGGCGACGGTGAGATGGACGAGGTCGAGTCG
>JBJTNV010000076.1:0-4006 GCA_046074205.1 Hydrogenophaga sp. | reverse complement strand
GAGACGGACATTCTGGCACTGCCGCGGCGGCCGCGCATCCCAGGCGCCCCGGCCTGCGACAATCGCGCGCTTATGAGCCATGCCTACATCCTGACCCTCTCCTGCGCCGACCGCCCGGGCATCGTGCATGCCGTCTCGGGCTTCCTGCTGGAGCGCGGCGGCAACATCGAGGAAGCCGCCCAGTACAACGACCACGACACGGGCCTGTTCTTCATGCGGGTGCAGTTCGCCTGCGAGGCGCTGTCCTTCGAGGCGCTGCGCGAGCAGCTGGCGGGCTTTGCCCAGGGTTTCCAGATGAAGTGGCAGCTGCATGCCACGCACCAGCCCATGCGCACGGTGCTGATGGTGAGCAAGGAAGGCCACTGCCTGAACGACCTGCTGTTTCGCTGGAAAAGCGGGCTGCTGCCGCTGGACATCCGCGCCATCATCAGCAACCACCGCGAGTTCTACCAGCTGGCGGCGAGCTACAACGTTCCCTTCCACCACATCCCGGTCACGGCCGCCACCAAGGCGCAGGCCGAGGCGCGCGCCTACGAAGTGATCGAGTCCGAGGGCGCCGAGCTGGTGGTGCTGGCGCGCTACATGCAGATCCTGTCGAACGACCTGTGCCAGAAGCTCTCGGGGCGGGCGATCAACATCTACCACAGCTTCCTGCCCAGTTTCAAGGGCGCCAAGCCCTACTACCAGGCGCATGACCGGGGCGTGAAGCTGATCGGCGCCACCGCCCACTACGTGACCGCCGACCTGGACGAGGGCCCGATCATCGAACAGGACGTGGCGCGCGTGGACCACACCGACACGGTGGAAGACCTGACCGCCATCGGTCGCGACACCGAGAGCCAGGTGCTGGCGCGGGCAGTGAAGTGGCACAGCGAGCACCGCGTGCTGCTCAACGGCCACAAGACAGTCGTCTTCAAGTGATCAAGAGTGCGCAGATGATTCAAGCGCCGGGCCGCCCCAAGCTTGAATCGCGCCCCCTCGGGGGGCGGCGACCCGCACAGCGGCGGAGCGTGGGGGCCACATGACCATCCGTATCCCACCCATCCAGTGCCTGCTGACGTTTGAAGCGCTGGCGCGCCTGCGCAGCGTGACGCAGACGGCAGACGAGCTGTGCGTGACGCCCAGCGCGGTGAGCCACCGTATCCGGCAGCTCGAACAGATTCTGGGCACCAAGCTGTTCGGGCGGGCGGACTTCTCCCTGACGACCGAGGGCAGCGAATACCTGGCGCAGGTGCGCGAGGGTCTGGCGTCGCTGCAGAAATTTCCCAGCAATACGGCATCGCCCGGCCGTCGCAAGCTCAGACTGGCGGTCACACCCACCTTTGCCCGCTCCGTCCTGCTGCCGCGGCTGAAGCAGTTTTCCGACGCTTACCCCGAAATCGACCTCACCCTGCAGGTCAGCATTCCGCTGCTGGACGTGGTGGCCGAGGATGCCGACCTGATGGTGCGCTTTGGCACCGGCCGCTACGCCGATGTGGAGCACCTGTGCCTGATCAAGGACGAGGTGGTTCCCATGGCTTCGCCGGCCTTTGTGCGGGAACACGGTCCCTTCGAATCGTCTGCCGATCTGGACGGCCTGCCCCTGTTGCGCAGTCCGCTGGAGCCCTGGAGGACCTGGTTCGCCGCCCACGACCTGGACTGGCCCGAGCCCACAGACGGCTCGCAGTTCAACGACATCGGGCTGATGTGCGACGCAGCCGCTGTCGGCATGGGGGTGGCGCTGCTGCGCCTGAAGCTGGCGGCCCCCTGGCTGGACAACGGGACGCTGGTGCCGCTGTACACCCGCCGCGTGCCCAGCCCGCACGCGCACTATCTGTGCTGGCGTGCCGGCGCCATGGACCGCTGGGAGTGCGCCGCCTTCGCCGAGTGGTTGCGCAACTCCCTTGGCTGATCAGTCGATGTTCAGGCGCTGCCCGGCCAGTGCGACTTTCTTGGGCAGTGTCAGGGTCAGCACCCCGTTTTCATACTTCGCCCGCGATGTCTGGTTGTCGATGTCGGCGGCCAGCTGGAAGCTGCGGGCCACGGCGCCGTAGTAGCGCTCGGTGCGCAGCACCTTCTCGTCCTGGCTCTGGCTGTCCTGCTGTTTGACTTCGGCGCGCAGCGTGACCACACTGCCCTCGACCGTGACGTGGATGTCTTCCTTGGCCACACCGGGTACCTCGGCCACCACGGTGTAGGCCGACGGCGTCTCCTTCACGTCGATCTTGATCTGCGACGGCGAGGGCAGGTTGTCGCCATGCAGCGGGCGAACGTAAAACCCGGGCGCGACATCCTTGAAGAAGTCGTCGAACAGGCCGGAACGGGCGATCAGATGGTTCATGGGGTGACTCCTGAAAAGGGGATGGGTTCAGAGGGGCAGCGGCTGCAACCCGTGAACAACAGATAGACGCCGCCGCTGAGTTTTCAAGACCAGGCGGTTTTGACACAGCGCAAACCCGCTCAACCGGACCTGCAGTTTTCTTCAACGCGCAAGCCGTTGGCCCGCCGTACACTGCCGCGCATGAACGCCCCCGCTGCCCCCGCCGAAGTCACCCGCGCCGAGCGCGCTGCCCGCCAGGCCGAGGTGGTGCGCGCCCTGCAGGCCGTGCTGCCCTCCCACGCCCTGCTCTGGCAGCCCGAGGACACCGTTCCCTACGAATGCGACGGCCTGACCGCCTACCGCGAGCGGCCGCTGGTGGTGGCGCTGCCGGAGACCGAGGCCCAGGTATCGGCCGCTCTCAAGGCCTGCCACGCGCTGGGCGTGCCGGTGGTCGCCCGCGGCGCCGGCACCGGCCTGTCCGGCGGCGCCATGCCGCACGCCCTGGGCGTGACCCTGTCGCTGGCCAAGTTCAACAAGATCCTGTCGGTCGATGCACGCTCGCGCACCGCCGTCGTGCAGGCCGGCGTGCGCAACCTC
Organism: Hydrogenophaga sp.; assembly: GCA_046074205.1. Lineage (GTDB taxonomy): Bacteria > Pseudomonadota > Gammaproteobacteria > Burkholderiales > Burkholderiaceae_C > Hydrogenophaga. The sequence continues at coordinate 1,110 of JBJTNV010000076.1, read as the reverse complement.
GCCATCAGCGAGGCGGCCGCGCCCTATGGCCTGTACTACGCGCCCGATCCCAGCAGCCAGATCGCCTGCACCATTGGCGGCAACGTGGCCGAAAACTCCGGCGGTGTGCACTGCCTGAAATACGGCCTGACGGTGCACAACGTGTTGCAAGTCCGCGGCTTCACCGTTGAAGGCGAACCGGTCACGTTCGGCGGCACCGCGCTGGACACGCCGGGCCTGGACCTGCTGTCGCTGGTGATCGGCAGCGAGGGCATGCTGGCCGTGACCACCGAGGTCACCGTCAAGCTGGTGCCCAAGCCCATGCTGGCGCGCTGCATCATGGCCAGCTTCGACGACATCCAGAAGGCCAGTGACGCGGTGGCCGCGGTCATCGCGGCCGGCATCATCCCGGCCGGGCTGGAGATGATGACAAACCCATGACCGCCGCGGTCGAGGACTTCGTGCACGCCGGCTACGACCTGAACGCCGAGGCCATCCTGCTGTGCGAGAGCGACGGCACGCCCGAAGAGGTGGAAGAAGAGATCGGGCGCATGAGCGCCGTGCTGCGCGGCTGCGGCGCCACCGCCATCGCCGTGAGCCGGGACGAGGCCGAGCGCCTGCGCTTCTGGAGCGGCCGCAAGAACGCCTTCCCCGCCTCGGGCCGCATCAGCCCGGACTACATGTGCATGGACTCGACCATCCCGCGCAAGCGCCTGGCCGACATCCTGTTCGCCATCGCCGAGATGGAAAAGAAGTACGGCCTGCGCTGCGCCAACGTGTTCCATGCCGGCGACGGCAACCTGCACCCGCTGATCCTCTTCGACGCCAACGACCCGGACCAGTTGCACCGCTGCGAACAGTTCGGCGCCGACATCCTGGAAACCAGTGTGGCCATGGGCGGCACCGTCACCGGCGAGCACGGCGTGGGCGTGGAAAAACTCAGCAGCATGTGTGTGCAGTTCAGCACGGAGGAAAACGCGCTGATGTTCGGTGTCAAACACGCCTTTGATACCCAAGCGCTGCTGAACCCCGGCAAGGTGATCCCCACGGCTCACCGCTGTGCCGAGTACGGCAAGATGGTGGTGCGCGGTGGCCGCCTGGCCTTCCCCGAACTGCCCCGCTTCTGACGGC
>JBJTNV010000075.1:0-9807 GCA_046074205.1 Hydrogenophaga sp. | reverse complement strand
TCACCGCAAGGGCCGCATCGGTGTGGTGTCGCGTTCGGGCACGCTGACCTACGAAGCGGTGGCGCAGTTGACCGAAATCGGCCTGGGTCAGTCCAGTGCCGTGGGCATCGGCGGCGACCCGATCAACGGCCTCAAGCACATCGACATCATGCGCTTGTTCAACGAGGACCCGGACACCGACGCCGTCATCATGATTGGCGAGATCGGTGGCCCCGACGAGGCGGAAGCCGCGCTGTGGTGCAAGGCCAACATGAAGAAGCCCATCGTCGGCTTCATCGCCGGCGTGACCGCCCCTCCCGGCAAACGCATGGGCCACGCCGGTGCGCTGATCTCCGGTGGTGCCGACACCGCCGATGCCAAGCTGGCCATCATGGAAGAGTGCGGCTTCGTCATCACACGCAACCCGTCCGAACTGGGCAAGCTGCTCAAGGCCCAGCTCTGAGCGCGCGCCAGTTCCCGCTGTCCCGAGGGGCAACGCGTCATGCGTTGCCCCTTTTTGCATCCCGGTCCTCTCTTCAACCCCCGTGGCGTTTCCAGGCCTGCGTGGCTCGGGACGCCCGGTGGTCTGCGAGCACCTGGGGTGCATCCTCACCATGGGGCATGCATGTCACGTGCGTCCCACCCCTGTGACGCCCGCACCAGGCCGGAGGGACTGAGAATGCCAAAGCCTGCCCTCCCCGGGCGGGCAGTGATCGCTCCGATCCCATCCCCACGCCCCATCGCGCGCCCTTGCGGTGACGCCTTTCCAATCCAAGGAGTTCTCTCATGCAGCGCTCATCGCAACACGGCTTCACCCTGATCGAACTGATGATCGTGGTCGCCATCATCGGCATCCTGGCGGCAGTGGCCTTGCCCGCTTACCAGGACTACACCGCCCGCAGCCAGGTGGGGGCAGCCCTGGCCGAAGTGCAAAGTGGCCAGACGGCCGCTGAGGTGCTCATCAACGACGGCGTGGCATCGGCCGTCAACGACAGCAGCTCCCCGACAGCCCTGCAGGCACTGGGCATCACCGAGAACACCCCCCGTTGTACCCGCTCGGCCGTTGTCAACCCCGATGGAACCGCGGGCATCCTGTGCACGATCAAGGGGAACACGCGGGTCAACGGCAGCAAGATTCTCTGGTCTCGCACGGCCGACGGCACCTGGTCCTGCACCACCGACGCACCGGCCAATGTCAAACCCGCGGTTTGTCAGGTGGCAGAGGGCAACAGCGCGGTGGCGCTGCCCTGACCCCATCTGGGTACGGGCTCGGCGAAGAGGGCCGGGCCCGCGTGACATGAATGACCTGCTCGGCCCCGTCGCCCGCTGGTGGGCATCTGCCTGACGGGAGCGGTCAGCCGAAGCGCCGGCAGCGGCTGCACCTATCGGGGGGTAGCCTCATGCGACATCCACCCGGATGTGCGCAACGCTTACGCCGGCGCCATCCATGTCCCGCTTTTCCCGCCCCGTTTTTCCAGCAGCCGAACGCCGCTGATCGTCATCCCCCGGTCCACCGCCTTGCACATGTCGTAGATGGTCAGCAGGGCCACACCAACGGCTGTCAGCGCTTCCATTTCAACGCCCGTCTGGCCGGTGCATTCCGTGGTGGCCCGACAGTGCACGCTACCCGTGGCCGTGTCGATCTCGAAAGCCACAGCCACCCGCGTGAGCGCGATGGGGTGACACAAGGGGATGAGATCGCTGGCCTTTTTGGCCGCCTGGATGCCGGCGATGCGCGCAACCCCCAGCACATCCCCCTTCTTGGCCGTGCCGGTTTGTACCAGTGCGAGCGTGGCGGACGCCATGGTGATGTGCCCTTCAGCGACTGCCACGCGCCGGGTCTGGGCCTTGTCGCCAACGTCCACCATGTGGGCAAGGCCCTGGGCGTCGAAGTGGGTCAGCGGCGAATGGGCTTGAGAATCGTTCATGGGTCTTTTGTCTGGTGGTGGAGGGAAACCATCAGGGGTTGGCGGCATCATACGGGGATGCAGCTGTTCCCTCGCACACCTCGGCCCTGGATGGTTTGGACCCTGTCTTCGGTCCTGTGTCTGGCTGTGATCACCAGTCCAATGGCCCAGGCCGTAGGTGCCCATGCACTGCCCGCCCTGGGGGACGGGGCGGGCCTGTCGATGGCCGCCGAGCGCCGCCTGGGTGACAGCATCGCCCGTGAAATCTACCGCGACCCTGACTATCTGGACGACCCCATGCTCGTCGAGTATTTGCAGGCGATCTGGCAACCGCTGCTGGCCGCGGCGCGCTCCCGGGGCGATGTGCCTGCCGAGCTGTCCGAACGCCTGGCCTGGGAATTGATGATCTCCCGCGACAAACGGGTCAATGCATTTGCCTTGCCCGGTGGGTATCTGGGTGTGAACCTGGGCTTGCTGGCGGTCACGGAGACCCCGCAGGAATTGGCCAGCGTGCTGGCGCACGAGCTCAGCCATGTGTCGCAACGGCACATTGCACGGATGCTTGCGCGCCAGGATCAGGGGGCGCCGTGGCTGATGGGGGCGATGGTGCTGGCCATGCTGGCCGCTCGGGCCAACACCGAGGTGGCCAGCGCCGCCATGGCTGGCAGTCAGGCGGTGGCGGCGCAAACACAGCTGAATTTCTCGCGCGACATGGAGCGCGAGGCCGACCGCGTGGGCTTTGGCGTGCTCAGCGGTGCCGGCTTTGATCCCAAAGGCTTCGTGACCATGTTCGACAAGCTGCAACAAGCGGCCCGACACAACGACAGCGGTTCCTTTCCTTATCTGCGCAGCCACCCGCTGACCAGCGAGCGCATCGCCGACATGCAGGCGCGCGTGCCACTGGAGGCTGCCGACGCACCCCCCACCCCTGCAGCCAGCCAGCGTGAGGAGCCGGTCACGCCCGTTTCTGCTGCGTGGCACCAGATGATGTCGGCCCGGGCCCGGGTGTTGGCGGACAACAGCCCGGACCGCTGGCGAGCCTGGTTGCAGCACGGTCAACGCCCTGGGGCGGCCACGGGCGAGCTGTACGCGGCAGCGTTGTGTGCCCACCGTTTGCGCCAGCACGATCTGGCCTTGGTCTTGGCGCAGCGACTGCAGGAGCGATCTGCGGCAGATGAACGCTGGGTGGCCGACGCCTTGCTGATGGAGCTCTGGTCGGCACCCGATGCCCCGCGGGCGCCACTGTCGGGTGTGGTAACCGGGCTGCGCGCAGCGGCGCTGGGCAGTGGCCGACGTGCCGGACTGCTGCTGGGTGGGCAGGCCGCTCTGGCCGCAGGTTTGCCGGGTCTTGCCGCGCCGCAGCTTCAGGACTGGACACGGGCGCATCCGCGCGATGCGTATGCCTGGCAGTTGCTGGCACAGTTGCAGGCGGCACAGGGGCAGCGCCTGCGGGCGCTGCGTGCCGAAGGAGAAGCGCGTGCGGCACAGCTGGACCACGGGGGAGCGGCTGACCGCTTCAAGGCGGCGCAGGCCTTGCCTGCGGCCGACCGTGCAGCCGATCCCATCGAGCTGGCCATCGTTGATGTCCGCCGTCGGGAGGAGGAGGCCTTGCTGCGCGAGTCCTTGCGGCCCGACTGAGCGTTCAGTCCCTGGCAGCCGACTTCAGCGCCACGTCCACCAGCAGCATCAGCGCCGAATAGATCAGCGATCCCAGCAGGGCGGCCGTGAAACCGCTGACGTGAAAGCCGTCCAGCATGCTGGCAGCGGCCCAAAACAGCAGCGCGTTGATGACGAAAAGAAACAGGCCCAGCGTGACCACCGTGACCGGCAGGGTCAGCAGTACCAGCAGCGGCCGAAGCAGCGTGTAGAAGATGCCGATGACTGCCGCGGCGATCATGGCCGAGCCAAAGCTTTGTACCTGCACGCCCGGATAGAGGTAGGCCACCAGCAACAGCGCGCAGGCGGCCAGCAGCCATTTGAGGATGAACGTCATCCGTTCAGCATAGCGCAGCCGCATGAAAAAAGGCGGGCGCTGACGCACCCGCCTTCCAGGCATGTGCTTGCCAGAGCCTCAGGCCGACTCGGCCGGGGGCGGGTTCCTGAAGGCCATGTACTTGCCGATGGCCAGCACCAGCAGGGCACCCAGTACGGCTGCGCCATACCGGATGGTGTTGGTCTGTTCCAGCTTGGGCATCCAGTGCCACTGGGCCGGATCGGCGAAGGCGGGATCGGTGACCAGCATGCCGCCGGCGATCCAGCCCAGCAGCATGCCTCCTGCCACGATGATGATCGGGAACCGTGCCATCAGCTTGATCACCAGCTGGCTGCCCCAGACGATGATGGGGATCGAGATCAGCAGGCCGAGCACCACCAGCAGCATCGAATGCTCGCCCGCATGCTGGGCGGCTCCGGCAATTGCGATGACGTTGTCCACGCTCATCACCAGGTCGGCGACGATGATGGTCTTGATGGCAGCCCACAATTTGTCACTGCCTTCGATGTTGTCATGGCCGTCTTCATCGGGGGCAATCAGCTTGACCCCGATCCACACCAGCAGCAGCGCGCCGACAAACTTGAGGAAAGGCACGTTGAGCAAGGTCATTGCGAAGGCAATGAGGATCACCCGCAGGACGATGGCGCCTGCCGTACCGTAGATGATGCCTTTGGTGCGCTGTGCCGGCGGGAGTTTGCGGCACGCCAGGGCAATGACCACCGCGTTGTCACCACCGAGCAGGATGTCGATGATGATGATCTGGCCCAGCGCGACCCAGAACGCGGGCGATGTCAGAAATTCCATGAGTGCCTCGTTGTGTGCTTGGTCCGGACCAGGGGGTCGGGCCAGTCAAGGGTCTTGCCCGACCCGGCGATAACACCGGGCCCGGACCGCCGGACGCCAGAGGCGACGTGTTGACGACGGATCGAACGCCTGGCCGTGGGGGTACTCCGGTGCCCGTCACGGAGGCGCAAGGCTACTCCCCCTCGAGTGCGGCGATTGTATCGGCCGCCTCAGGCCTGGCGGGAGGCCGGGCATACGGACTTTCCACAGCCCTGTGTCACCGGTCTGACTATGATCAGACTGCCATGGCCAGCATTCACATCACCGACATCGAGGCCGCCATCAACCACTGGCGTGCGAAGGCATCGGGCCGTGCGCCTGCACTGGTGTTGGGGCCGCAGCTGGCCGCGCTGGCTGAACTGTATGGACGCATGGCCTACGCCCGCTTGCCTGAAATCGACGAAACCGCGTTCGATGCCATGGCCTGGGCCGCCTGGCTGGACTGGTTCGGGACCACCCCGGACACCCCCTGCATTGCCATCTGCTCGACCAGCCAGGGAGACGAGGTCTGCAAAGGGTGCGGGCGACGGTTCGAAGAGGTGCAGCAATGGACCGCCATGACGCCAGCCGAAAAGCGTGTGGTCTGGCGGCGCATCACCTCGGAAGGCAGCGCCTGGCGCTTCAACCGCTACGCCGAACGGGCGATTGGGTGATCCGGCCGCCGCGCCGGTCTGCCGGCGGGCGTTCAGGCGCGCCGCGCCAGCTGGGCGGCTTTGCCCACGTAGCTGGAAGGGGTCATGGCCAGCAGGCGGTCTTTCTCGCCCTGGGGAATTTCCAGGCTGCGGATGAGCGCGTGCAGGGCCTCGGCGGTCACGGTTTTGCCGCGGGTGACATCTTTGAGTTTTTCGTAGGCGCCGGCCACGCCGAAACGGCGCATCACGGTCTGGATGGGCTCGGCCAGGACCTCCCATGACGCGTCGAGGTCGGCGGCCAGGGCCTCTTCATTGAGTTCCAGCTTGTTCAGGCCGGTCATCAGCGAGCTGTAGGCGAGCACCGCATAACCCATGGCCACACCCATGTTGCGCAGCACGGTGGAATCGGTCAGGTCGCGCTGCCAGCGGCTGACCGGCAGCTTCTCGCTCAGGTGCCTGAGCAGCGCGTTGGCCAGACCCAGGTTGCCTTCGGCGTTCTCGAAGTCGATCGGGTTGACCTTGTGCGGCATGGTGGACGAGCCGATCTCGCCGGCCTTGAGACGCTGCTTGAAATAGCCCAGGCTCACATAACCCCATATGTCGCGCGAGAGGTCGATCAGGATGGTGTTGGCGCGTGCGATGGCATCGAACAGTTCGGCCATGTAGTCGTGCGGCTCGATCTGGATCGAGTAGGGTTGGAAGGTCAGGCCCAGACCCAGCGGCTCGGGCGTCTCGATGACCTTCTGGCTGAAGGCCTCCCAGTCGAAGTCTGGCCAGGCAGACAGGTGGGCGTTGTAGTTGCCCACGGCGCCGTTCATCTTGCCCATGAGCTTGACCTGGGCGATGCGCTCGCGCGCAGCGGCCAGACGCACCACCACGTTGGCCAGCTCCTTGCCCACCGTGGTGGGGCTGGCGGTCTGGCCATGGGTGCGGCTGAGCATGGGCACTGCAGCGTGCTGGTGGGCCATCTCGCGCAGCTTGGCGATGATCATGTCCAGCGCAGGCAGCAGCACGGCGTCTCGGCCACCCTTGAGCTGCAGTGCGTGGCTGGTGTTGTTGATGTCTTCGCTGGTGCAGGCGAAGTGAACGAACTCGGCGGCCTGTTCCAGCTCGGGCCGGGCATCGAACCTGGCCTTGATCCAGTACTCCACGGCTTTCACGTCGTGGTTCGTGGTTTTTTCGATCTCCTTGATCGCCGCGGCATCTTCTTCACTGAAGTTTTTCACCAGACCCAACAGGTAGGTGCGGGCGCCTGGCGAGAGCGGTTTGAACTCGTCAAAGCCGGCATCGGACAAAGCGATGAACCAGGCGATTTCCACTTGTACGCGGCGGTGCATGTAGCCCTGCTCGCTCATGAAGGGGCGCAGGGCCGCCAGCTTGCCGGCATAACGGCCGTCCAGCGGCGAGAGGGCGGAAATGGGAGACAGAGGGGCCGCTGCAGCGGCTGTAGCAGTGTTCGGGCGCATGCGCGCATTGTAGGAGTGCCCCCCGGGCCGACGGCGCCCCGGGCACAAAGACACGGCGCGCAGCGGGCTCCTCAGGCCGTCGATAGAATGCGCCCTCGCTCCTTTTTTCTTTTGACCGACCCATGAAACTCATCGGTGCCATCACCAGTCCTTACGTGCGCAAGGTTCGCGTCGTCATGGCGGAGAAGAAGCTCGACTACCAGTTCATCCCGGAGGATGTCTGGGCGGCTGACACGACCATCATGGCGTCCAATCCGCTGGGCAAGGTCCCCTGCCTGATCATGGAAGGGGGAGAGGCGGTGTTCGACTCGCGCGTGATCGTTGAGTACCTGGACACGCTGTCTCCCGTGGGCAAGCTCATTGCGCCAGCGGGCCGGGAGCGCGCCGAGGTCAAGACCTGGGAAGCATTGGCCGATGGCCTGATGGACGCGGCCATTCTGGCGCGGCTGGAGGCCACCTGGCCGGGCCGGACCGACGCGCAACGTTGCCAGGCGTGGATAGATCGCCAGATGGGCAAGGTCGAGGCGGCGCTGGTGTCCATGAGCAGCGGCCTGGGCGACAAGCCCTTCTGCTCGGGCATCCATTTCAGTCTTTCCGATGTGGCGGTGGGTTGTGCCCTGGGCTATCTGGGTTTCCGGTTCCCTGCGCTGGAGTGGCGCACCGCACACCCGAACCTCGCCCGGCTGGCGGACAAGCTGGCCCTGCGACAGAGCTTCATGGAGACACGACCGAGCTAGCGCACGGCACCCCCTGCGCCGCTGACGCGGCTTGCGCCTCTCTCGCCTGCGGCGGGAGGGGGCGCACACCGTGGCCCGGCAGAGCCGGTTCCACGGGTGCCCTGGAACCAGGCACGCGCTCCGGCTGTGCTACGTGTTCGCCTTGCGTTTGAGCCAGCGCATCAGGACGCCCACGCCCGGCAGCTTTTCATACAGTTCTTCGGCCGCGTCCCAGTAGTCACGGTGATCGGCGATGCGTCCGTCGTCCGCCAGCTGCAGGTGAGAGCCGCCGCGGATCACCTGCTCGGTGTGCTGGTCAAAGCGCCGGAAGCGAAAGCGGAACTCCCACACCAGGAAAACCTGCGGACCGTCGACGAGGCAGTGACTGACCGTGAAGCGCGGCCCCTGCAGGCTGGCAAACATGTGCTCAAAGATGCGCATGATCGCTGCGTGGCCCTGCACCGTGTTGAAAGGGTCTTTGAAGCGCGCTTGCGGCGTGTACAGGTCACCGAGATGCGTCAGGCTTTGCGGGGTGAGCGTCTCAAAGAAGCGGCAGATGCGTTGTGCAGCGGCGCGGGCATCGTGGGTGTGCATGGTGGTTGACCGTCCGGTCACAGCCCGGTGAAGTGGCGTACCGCCGGAAAGTACAACCGGTCGGGCAGTACGCGCAGCAGTTGCATCCAGCGGGTGAAGCGCTTGGGGTAATGGATGTCGAAGGCGCCGGCGGACCAGCCGTCGAGCATGGCCTGCGCGGCCTGCTCCGGTGTGATCAGTGCCGGCATCTCGAAAGCGTTTTGCGCCGTCAGTGGCGTCTGGACAAAGCCCGGGTGGATCACGCTCACACCCAGGCCCTGTGCCCGCAGGTCGAGGTAGAGGGCCTCGGCCAGGTTGGTCAAGGCCGCCTTGGTCGGGCCGTAGGCCAGGCTCTGTGGCAAGCCCCGGTAGCCGGCCACACTGCTGACCAGGCTGATGTGGCCTTGCCCACGCGCCAGCAGGGGGGCGAGCACCGCGTCGAGCACGTGCAGAGCCCCCCGGTAATTGATGTCCAGGTGGCGCTGTGCTTCGTTCAGGTCGAAGTCGGTCGCACGCATGGCGCGGTAGTGACCGGCGCAGTAGAGCACCAGGTCCAGCGGCCCCTGTGCCAGGATGCCGGCCGCGCAGGCCCTGACCGCAGCCGCATCGGTCACGTCCAGTGGCCAGGCCTGCAGCGCTTGCGGCCCTGTGGACTCGGGCGCGCCGCGCCGGTGTTCGTTCACCAAGGCGTCCAGCGCGGTGGCGCCACGCGCCGACACCATCACCTGCGCACCTTGCGCGGCGAGGGCCAGCGCGGTCGCACGGCCGATGCCGGTGGAGCCGCCGACCACCCATACGCGGCGCCCGCGCCAGTCGGTCAGGCGCGGGTTGTACGGTCGCAGCAGCGTCCGGCGGCCCGGTGCCGGCCGCGGCCGCTGGGGCTGTTCACTGAAGTGCCGGAACGGTGACATGGCGATCAGGCACCACGCTTGACAAAGCTCAGCGTGACCTCACCCAGTGAGATGCCGAACTTGCTCATGGTGGCCTTGTTGAGCATCACGTGCTCGTTCATGAGGTACATCCAGTCGTCGAACTGCACCTCCCAGACTTTTCCGTCCACTGGCAGCGCCAGCGTATAGCCCCATCGGAAGGCGTTGCCGGCGGTCTGGCCCTGGGCCACGCCCACCACGTCGTCGGCGCGGCCTTCGTAACGGCCGCTGCCCAGGTGCTTGAGGCGCCAGACGCGCTTCTGGGTGGAGCCGTCCGAATACACGAAGTCCTCGTCCAGCACGCCCTCTTCTCCGTTCCAGCTGCAGCGCATGACCACGGTGAAGCGCTTGACCACTTTTCCGCTGCGGTCGGTGAACACGCCGTAGGCGTCCAGCGTGCCGTTGAAGTACTGCCGCAGGTCGAGCACCGGCTTCTCGGTGGTGTACTCGGTGATCTGCGGGCCGGCGCAACCGGTGAGGGCCAGGGCCGCCGCGGCGGCGCCCGAGGTGAGGAGCAGGCGGCGTTTCATGGGAGGGCTTTCAGTGGGGAAGACGGGGCCGGAGCGCCGATGCGCGCCGGGCGGATGAGCAAGGTGTGCAGCAGGCCGGCGGCCAGCAGCTTGAGGCCGCAGGGCAGCAGGCAATAGGCGACGGTGAGCGTCCACAGGGCTTGCGGATCGCGTGAGCCGGGCACGTAGCCGAAGGCGCCCAGCAGGGGCAGCGCGAGCCCGGCGGCCAGGGCCAGGTTGAGTTTGGCGGCGAAGTTCCA
>JBJTNV010000074.1:0-9959 GCA_046074205.1 Hydrogenophaga sp. | reverse complement strand
GAATGGTCCATGCCCAACCCCAGCGGCAACCAGCTGCTGCGCGCCAACGCCGACCTGAACCCCGCACTGATCGCGCGCGCCATCGCCAAGCGCCTGAAGAAGCTGGGCGTGCCCGAGGACGTGGCGGCCCGCATGGACGCGCAGCTCGCCATCCTGGACGCGCAGGAGCGCGCCACGCTGACCCTGATGAGCGGCGCGGCACATGACGCCAACCGCCAGCCCTGGTTCTGCAGCGGCTGCCCGCACAACACCAGCACCCGTGTGCCTGAAGGTTCGCGCGCCATGGCCGGCATCGGCTGCCACTTCATGACCATCTGGATGGACCGCGCCACCGTGGGCTTCACCCAGATGGGCGGCGAGGGCGTGCCCTGGGTAGGCCAGCAACCCTTCAGCCGAGACCAGCACATCTTCGCCAACCTGGGCGACGGCACCTACTTCCACAGCGGCCTGCTGGCGGTGCGCCAGAGCATCGCGGCCGGCGTGAACATCACCTACAAGATTCTCTACAACGACGCGGTCGCCATGACCGGCGGCCAGCAGGTCGGCGAGCGCCCCGAGGGTCACAGCGTGGTGCAGATCGCGCAGAGCATGCGCGCCGAGGGCGCGGTCAAGATCACTATCGTCACCGACGAGCCCGAGAAATACGCCACGGTCAAGGGCCTGCCCGAGGGCATCGCCATCCAGCACCGCGACACGCTGGACGCCGTGCAGCGCGCGTTCCGCGAGATCCAGGGCACCACGGTCATCATCTACGACCAGACCTGCGCCACCGAAAAGCGCCGCCGCCGCAAGCGCGGCACCCTGGCCGAGCCGGACCAGCGCGTGGTCATCAACGAAGCCGTGTGCGAAGGCTGTGGCGACTGCGGCGTGCAGAGCAACTGCCTCTCCGTCGAACCGCTGGAAACCGACTTCGGCCGCAAGCGCCAGATCAACCAGAGCACCTGCAACAAGGACTTCTCCTGCGTCAAGGGCTTCTGCCCGAGCTTCGTCACCGTCAAAGGCGGTCAGCTGCGCAAGAAGGGTGCGGCCCGGGATCGATCCGGGGCCGGGCCGCCCCAAGCCGGATCCGCCCCCTCGGGGGGCAGCGACCCGCGCAGCGGCGGAGCGTGGGGGCCTTTGCCGGCGCCGACGCTGCCGGTGCTGGGTGAGGAAGCCTGGGGCATCGTCGTGGCCGGCGTGGGCGGCACGGGCGTCATCACCATCGGCCAGCTGCTGGGCATGGCCGCGCACATCGAAGGCAAGGGTATCGTCACGCAGGACGCGGCGGGCCTGGCCCAGAAGGGCGGCGCAACCTGGAGCCATGTGCTGATCGGCGCCACGCAGGACCACATCCGTACCACGCGCGTGGGCGCGGCCTCGGCCGACCTGGTGATTGGCTGCGATCCCATCGTGGCCGCGGGCAAGGAAACCCTGCAGCGCCTGCGCGCCGGCCGCAGCCACGTGGCCCTGAACACCAGCGCCCCGCCGACGGCCGCCTTCGTGCGCAACGCCGAGTGGCAGAACCCGGGCCAGGCCTGCGTGGACGCCTTGGTCGGTGCGCTGGGCGACGAGCCGGTGGGCCGCTTCGACGCCGAGGCCGCGGCCACCCGGCTGATGGGCGATTCGATCTACACCAACCCCATGATGCTGGGCTACGCCTGGCAGCGCGGCTGGGTACCGCTAGGCCTGGAGGCGCTGATGCGCGCCATCGAGCTCAATGCGGTGCAGGTGGAGAAGAACAAGCAGGCCTTCGAATGGGGCCGCCGCGCCGCGCACGATCCCCAGGCCATGGCGGCGCTGCTGGCGCCGGTGGTGCCGGCGCAGGTCATCCAGTTCAAGCCGCGCGACACGCTTGACGAACTGCTGGCCCGGCGGGTGGCGTTCCTGACGGCTTACCAGAACGCCGCCTACGCCAGCGAATACGAAGCCTTTGTGCGCCGCGTGCAGGCAGCAGAAGCCAGGCTGGGCAAGACCGCGCTGACCGAGGCCGTGGCGCGCTACCTGTTCAAGCTCATGGCCTACAAGGACGAGTACGAGGTGGCCCGCCTGCACACCGATCCGGCCTTCCACCAGAAGCTGGCCGCCCAGTTCGAAGGCGACTTCAAGCTGCAGCTGCACCTGGCGCCGCCGCTGTTTGCCCAAAAGAACGAGAAGGGCGAGCTGCTCAAGCAGACCTACGGTCCCTGGATGCTCAAGGCCATGGGCGTGCTGGCCAGGCTCAAGGGGCTGCGCGGCACCGCGCTGGACCCCTTTGGCCGCACCGAGGAGCGCCGCACCGAGCGCGCGCTGATCGCCCGGTACCGCGCCGACATCGAAACCCTGCTGGCCGGCTTGGATGCCGACCACCACGCCCTGGCGCTGGAAATCGCGCGTTTGCCCGAGCAGATCCGCGGCTTCGGGCACGTCAAGGCGCGTCACCTGTCGGCCGCCATGGTCCTGCGCGATCGGCTGCTGGCCCGTTGGGCCGACAAGCGGTCGGCGGTGACGCAGGCGGCCTGACGGGCGATGCCAGACGCCCCGCCGGGCTCGGGGGGCGACTTACAATCCCGGGCTGTTTCCGGCGGCCCGGTGGCGCGATGTGCGCCCTGCACGGGCCGGCGGCGTGTTTGACATTTCCTGATGGAGACCTTCCCGTGTTCATTTCTTCCGCCTACGCCCAAGCCGCCGGTGCCGCCAGCACCCAGGACACCCTCGTCAGCATGCTGCCGCTGGTGCTGATGTTCGTGGTGCTGTACTTCGTCATGATTCGCCCGCAGATGAAGAAGGCCAAGGAACACAAGGCCATGGTCGAGGCCCTGGCCAAGGGCGATGAGGTTGTGACCGCCGGCGGTTTCCTGGGCAAGGTCACCAAGATCGGCGAAAGCCACATCGGCGTGGACATCGCCAATGGCGTTGAAGTCCAGATGCAGCGCACGGCGGTGGTGCAGGTGCTGCCCAAAGGCACCCTGAAGTAACACCCCTGCCGCGCTTCGCGCGACCCCCTCAAGGGGGCAACGCGAGCGGGCCGGCAAAGCCGGTTCCGCCGCGTTTCTGGATGGTTCCCCCTCTTGCCTTCGTGGCCTCAATCCCATGAACCGTTACCCCCTCTGGAAGTACCTCGTCATCCTGGTGGTGACGCTGATCGGCCTGCTGTACGCACTGCCCAACCTGTTCGGCGAAGCGCCGGCGGTGCAGGTCTCGGCTGGCCGGGCCACGGTCAAGGTGGATACCGGCACCCTGTCGGCGGTGGAGCAGGCGCTGGCAGACCAGGGCTTGAAGCCATCGCTGGTGGCGTTCGAAGGGGCTTCGGTCAAAGCGCGCTTCGAAACCACCGATGACCAGCTCAAGGCCCGCGATGCGCTGGAGAAGGCGTTCAACCCCGATCCGGCCAATCGCTCCCATGTCGTGGCGCTCAACCTCGTGCCACGCACGCCGGTGTGGCTGGCGAGTCTGGGCGCAGCGCCCATGTACCTGGGCCTGGACCTGCGCGGTGGCGTGCACTTCATGTTGCAGGTGGACATGCCGGCGGCGCTGCAACAGCGTGCCGACGCCACTGCCAGCGACCTGCGCACGGCGCTGCGCGACAAAGGCGTTCGTCACAGCGGCATCAGCCGCGACGGGCAGCGCATCGAGTTGCGCGCCCGCGACGCGCAGATGGCCCAGGCCATCCGCAACCTGATCACCGACCAGTTCCCCGACCTGCTGGTGAGCGACACGCCACCGGGGGAGGACTTCGTGCTGGTGGCCAGCCTCAAGCCCGAGGCCGCGCGCCGCGTGCAGGAACAGGCGCTCAAGCAGAACATCACCACCCTGCACAACCGCATCAACGAACTCGGCGTGGCCGAACCGGTGATCCAGCAACAGGGGCTGGACCGTATCGTGGTCCAGCTGCCGGGCGTGCAGGACACGGCCAAGGCCAAGGACATTCTGGGTCGCACGGCCACGCTGGAGCTGCGGCTGGTGGATGAAAGCACCGAAGCCCAGGCGGCCGAACGCGGGACGGCCGCAGTGCCCTTCGGCGCCGAGCGTTACCTGGAGCGCGACGGCCGCGCCGTCATCGTCAAGCGCGAGGTGCTGCTGACCGGCGAAAACCTCACGGATGCGCAGGCCGGTTTCGACGACCGTCAGCAGCCGGCCGTGCACCTGACCCTGGATGCGAAGGGCTCGCGCATCTTCCGCGATGTCACGCGCGAGAACATCGGCAAGCGCATGGCCATCATCCTGTTTGAAAAAGGCAAGGGCGAGGTGGTCACCGCGCCGGTCATTCGTGGCGAGATCGGCGGCGGCCGGGTGCAGATTTCGGGGGCCATGACCACCACGGAGGCCAATGACACAGCGCTGCTGCTGCGCGCCGGTTCGCTGGCCGCGCCCATGGACATCATTGAAGAGCGCACCATCGGGCCAAGCCTGGGGGCCGACAACATCGCCAAGGGTTTCAACAGCGTGGTCTGGGGCTTTGCCGTGATCGTGCTGTTCATGTGCGCCTACTACCTGCTGTTCGGCGTGTTCTCCAGCCTGGCGCTGGGCCTGAACCTGATCCTGCTGGTGGCTGTTCTGTCCATGCTGCAGGCCACGCTGACCCTGCCGGGCATCGCCGCCATGGCGCTGGCGCTGGGCATGGCCATCGACTCGAACGTGCTGATCAACGAGCGTGTGCGCGAGGAGCTGCGCAACGGCAGCTCGCCACAGACCGCCATCAACGCCGGCTATGAACATGCGTGGGGCACCATCCTGGACTCGAACATCACCACGCTGATTGCCGGGGTGGCCCTGCTGGCCTTTGGCTCCGGTCCCGTGCGCGGTTTTGCGGTGGTGCACTGCATCGGCATCCTCACCAGCATGTTCTCGTCGGTGGTGTTCTCGCGAGGCCTGGTCAACCTCTGGTATGGCCGCCAGAAAAAACTCAAGAGCGTGTCCATCGGCACGGTGTGGCGAGCCCAGTGAGGCGCTTGTCCTTGCGCATCCCACAGGATCACTGACATGGAATTCTTTCGCATCCGCCGAGACATCCCCTTCATGCGGCACGCCATCGTGCTCAATGCGGTGTCGGCCATCACGTTCCTGGCGGCCGTCTTCTTTCTCGTCACGCGGGGGCTGAACCTGTCGGTGGAGTTCACCGGCGGCACCGTGATGGAGGTGGCCTACGAGCAGCCGGCCGACCTCGCCGTGGTGCGACGGGTGGTCGAGGGCCTGGGCTATGCCGAGGTACCCGTGCAGAACTTTGGCACCTCGCGCGACGTGTTGCTGCGTCTGCCGCCGCTGGCCGGTCAGAGTTCGGGTCAGCAGAGCGAAGCGGTGCTGGCTGCGCTTCAGGCCCAGAACCCCGGCGTAGAACTTCGCCGGACCGAGTTTGTCGGGCCGCAGGTGGGACAGGAGCTGGTGGAAGATGGCCTCAAGGCGCTGGCCTTCGTGATCGTCGGCATCATGATCTACCTGGCGATCCGCTTCGAATGGAAGTACGCGGTCTCGGCCATCATCGCCAACCTGCACGACGTGGTCATCATCCTGGGCTTCTTCGCCTTCTTCCAGTGGGAATTTTCCCTGGCGGTGCTCGCGGCCGTGCTGGCGGTGCTGGGCTATTCGGTCAACGAGTCGGTGGTGATTTTCGACCGCATCCGCGAAACCTTCCGCCGCCAGCGCAAGATGAGCACGGTGCAGATCATTGACCATGCCATCACCTCAACCATCAGCCGCACCATCATCACGCACGGTTCCACGCAGATCATGGTGCTGTCGATGCTGCTGTTCGGGGGGCCGACCCTGCACTACTTCGCGATGGCACTGACCATCGGCATCCTGTTCGGCATCTACTCGTCGGTGTTCGTCGCCGCGGCCATTGCCATGTGGCTGGGCATCAAGCGGGAGGACCTGATCAAGGCCGCGCTGCCCAAGGCCGGCGAGGGCGACCCGGACGATCCGAATTCGGGCGCGGTCGTCTGACTCGGCGCCCGCGTCAGGCGCCGAGCTGGCGTTGCAACAGCCCGCCCGGCAGCCGGCCGACGTGTCCTTCGAGTTCCAGCTCCAGCAGACGAGCCTGCAGGGTGGCTGTGTCCAGCCCGCAGCGCGCCTGCAACGCGTCCAGGCTCACCGGGTCGAAGCCCATGCACGCCAGCAAACCCGTTTCCGCGGGCGTGACCTGCGCCGGTGCGTCCCGCAACGGGTCCGGCACCCGCAGCCCCTCCAGGATGTCCTCTGCCGCCTCGACCAGCTGCGCCCCCTGGCGAATGAGTGCGTGGCAGCCGCGCGCCAGCGGTGAGTGGATGGACCCCGGGATGGCGAAGACCTCGCGCCCCTGCTCGGCCGCCAGCCGGGCGGTGATGAGCGAGCCCGACTGCAGTGCTGCCTCGACCACCAGCGTGCCGTGGGCCAGGCCGGCAATGATGCGGTTGCGCCGCGGAAAGTTGGGGGCCAGTGGCGGCGTGCCCAGCGGGTATTCGCTGATCAGTGCCCCCTGCGCCGCGATGCGGTGCGCCAGCGCCCGGTGGCGCGCGGGGTAGACCCGGTCCAGTCCGGTGCCGACCACCGCCAGCGTGGGTGCGCCGGCCTCCAGTGCGCCTTCGTGCGCCTCTGCGTCGACCCCCAGGGCCAGACCGGAGACGATGCACACGCCGGCGCGGCCCAGCGCCCGGGCGAACTGGCGGGCGTTGAGCGCTCCCTGCGGCGTGGGATTGCGGCTGCCCACCATGGCCAGCAGCAGCGGACGCTGCAAGGCTTCGGGGCGGCCCTGCACATACAGCAGCAGCGGGGGATCCTGTGTCTGCAGCAGTGGCGCAGGATAGGCTGCATCGCCCAGCGTGATCACGTGGCGGTCGTCACCCTCGGCCAGCCAGCCCTGCAGGCGTGCCAGGGCCTCTGCGAAGCCATCGGGCTCGCAGCGCAGTGCGGCGGCCACGCGCGGTGTGGTCACCGCGCGCAAGGTCGCCGGGCTTTGCTGCCAGATCGCCTGCGGGGCGCCAAAGGCGGCGAGCAACCGTCGCGCGCTGTCGTTGCCCACACCCGGGGTCAGCAGCAGTCGCAGCCAGTCGGACAGATCGTCGGGGTTCATGGGGCGTGGGGGGAAGGGCGGCACAAGGCCGGGTGCGGGCCATTGTCTGGTCAAGCCCCCGATGGGGCAACGTCCTTGGGGGGGAGGTCGGCGGGTCCCGCCAAAAGTGGCGAAAATAGCGACGCTGCCGACCCACCCTGCACGTTCCCGGGCAGGCGGTCGGTGTTTTTTCTGCCCTCTCAGCCATGTCCGCACCCCAGCCCCTGCCCATCCTGCGCTACCCTGACGCGCGCCTGCACACCGTGGCCCAACCCGTTGGGGCCGTGGATGACCGCATCCGTGATCTGGTCGCCCGCATGTTTGCCACCATGTACGAAGCCAACGGCATTGGCCTGGCCGCCACACAGGTGGATGTGCATGAACGCCTGATCGTCATTGACGTCAGCGAAACCCGCGACCAGCCCATGGTGCTGATCAACCCCGAGATCACCTGGGCCAGTCCGGAGAAGCGCAAGGGCGAGGAAGGCTGTCTCTCGGTGCCGGGCATTTACGACGGCGTCGAGCGCTCCGTGGCGGTCGAGGTGCAGGCGCTGGACGGCGAAGGCCAGCGTCGCACCCACCGGGCCGAAGGCCTGCTGGCGGTGTGCATCCAGCACGAAATGGACCACCTGATGGGCAAGGTCTTCGTGGAGTACCTCTCGCCCCTCAAGCAAGGCCGCATCAAGACCAAGCTGCAGAAGGCCGAGCGCGAAGCCCGGCGCTGATCCATGACCGGGCCCGTGCACGCGCCGCGAGGCCAGCCCGGGCCGCAACCAACTGTTCCCATGCGCATCATCTTTGCCGGTACACCGGCTTTCGCCCGCGTGGCGCTGGAACGCCTGCATGCGGCGGGCTTCGATATCCCGCTGGTGCTGACCCAGCCCGACCGTCCTGCGGGCCGCGGCATGAAGCTGCAGGCCTCGCCGGTCAAGCAGTTCGCGCTCGACCATGGCATCGCCGTGGCGCAACCGCGCAGCCTGCGGCTGGACGGCCGGTTCCCCGACGAGGCGGCCGCCGCGCGCCAGGCCATCCTGGCTGCCCGCGCCGATGCCATGGTGGTGGCGGCCTACGGCTTGATCCTGCCGCAGTGGGTGCTCGACGCCCCGGTCAGGGGGTGTCTGAACATCCATGCCTCGCTGCTGCCGCGCTGGCGGGGCGCAGCACCCATCCACCGGGCCATCGAGGCGGGCGATGCCGAAACCGGCGTGACCATCATGCAGATGGATGCCGGGCTGGACACGGGCGACATGCTGCTGGTCGAGCGCCTGTCCATCGCCGCGGACGACACCACTGGCGTCCTGCACGACCGCCTGGCCTTGCTGGGCAGCCGCATGATCGTCGAGGCGTTGCCACGCACCGCCTGCGGCGACCTGCGGCCCGTGCCGCAGCCGGCCGAGGGCGTGAGCTACGCGCACAAGATCGAGAAGGCCGAGGCCGCCATGGACTGGACGCTGCCCGCCGCCCTGCTGGCGCGTCGGGTGCGCGCCTTCAACCCGTTTCCAGGGGCTGGCACTGTCCTGGGCGGGGAAGCGGTCAAGGTCTGGGCGGGGCGTGCGGAACCGGCCCGGGGCCAGGGCGGCCGGCCGGGTCAGGTGATCGCTGCCGGACCGGACGGCATTGGTGTGATGACCGGTGACGGCGTGCTGGTGTTGACCGAGCTGCAGCGTGCCGGTGGCAAACGCCTGCCGGCGGGTGACTTTCTGCGCGGCTTCCCGCTGGCGCCCGGCCAGGTATTCGACGCCGTGGAGGTCGCTTGATCTTCCGGCCCGAACACCGCCGCCACCCCGAGTTCTGGGACGGCGTTCGAGACCAGGCGTCGGTGGCCATGGGCATTGCCGCCTGGGGCCTGATGACGGGCGTGGCCATGGTCAAGTCCGGCCTGTCGGTGCTGGAGGCCCTGCTCATGACGCTGATCGTCTACGCCGGCAGTGCGCAGCTGGCGGCCGTACCCATGATGGCCGCCGGCGCACCGCTGTGGGTGATCCTGGCGGCGGCCTTCTGCGTGAACCTGCGCTTTGTGGTGTTCTCGGCGCACCTGCGGCCGTACCTGATGCACCTGCCGCGCTGGCAGCGACTGGCCACGGGTTACGTGACCGGTGACCTGAGCTATGTGTTCTTTTCACGCCGCTATCCGCATCCTGGCCGGACGCCCGAGGAGCTGTCCCGCCAGCAGGCGTATCTGGCGGGCAACTGCTCGATGAACTATGTGGCCTGGATGGGCGCCAGCGTGATCGGCGTGGCGCTGGCCAACGCCATTCCCACCGCCTGGGGCCTGGGGTTTGCCGGCATCCTGGCGCTGCTGGGCGTGCTCAGTTCGCTCGCCTCTTCGCGGCTGCGCATCGTCTCGGCCGGCGTGGCGGGCGCGGCTGCGGTGGTGGCCTGGGCGCTGCCGCTCAAGCTCAACATCCTGGTGGCGATTGCCTGTGCCGTGGCGCTGTGCCTGGTGCTGGAGAAGACACCACCGTTTCGCCAGGACCCAGGGAGCGGCCATGCTTGAGCTCGATCCCGGAACGTTGCTGACCATCGTGCTGCTGGGGGCGGTCACGGTGGTCACGCGGGGTTTCTTCTTCATTTCCAGCAAGCCCTGGACCCTGCCGCACTGGGCGCAGCGCGGACTGCAATATGCGCCCATCGCGGCGCTGGCCGCGGTGGTGATCCCCGAGGTGGTGACCACCCAGGGCGCGCTGGTGTCCACCTGGCAGGACGCCCGCCTGTTTGCAGCCGCAGCGGGTTTGGCCTGGTTCGTCTGGCAGCGCAGTGTGCTGGGCACCATCCTGGCGGGCATGGCGGTGCTGCTGCCTTTGCGCCTGGGGCTGGGCTGGTAAGGGATGACAAGGGGCGCGTCCCTACAATTCCGCCAGTCCCTTCAACCCGCTCCACCCAAGGAACCCCCATGAACGTGATCCGCCTGGCGGACCTCGTCGCCCAAGGCCGTGTGGCCGGCAAGCGCGTCTTCATCCGTGCCGACCTGAATGTG
>JBJTNV010000073.1:0-6621 GCA_046074205.1 Hydrogenophaga sp. | reverse complement strand
CGACGGCAAGCTCAAGCCTTGGCTGGCCAAGCACGGGCTGGACGGTTTGCAAGGCCTGTGGAGCCGGCTGCACATCGAGCCGGGCTGGGAGAACGCGCTGGAAGCGGCGCTGCGCGAGCGCCTGTCGGCGCTGGAGGTCTCTCGCCTGGAGATGGTGCGCGCCTTCGCCAACGATGCGCCACCCGCCAAGCTGAGCTTCTACAGCCCGGTGTCGGCGCCGGCGGTGGCCGGCGGCGGTGGTGCCCTCAAGCCGCTGGCCGACTGGCTGCGCCTGAACGACGCGGGGCAGAAGGCGCTGCTGGCCGATTGGCTGCAAGGCTGCCTGACGGCGTCCAGCCTGGACGAAGCCATGGCCCAGCGGGCACAACTGCAGCCCGGTCAGGTCATCTATGTGCCCAGCGGCCACGCCGTCAGCGCGCACAGCGTCAGCTTCTACGCGCCCGATTCCGAGCAGGCCGGCCTGCTGGCCCGGGCGCAGGAAATCGAACAGCTGGAAAAACAGGTCCGGGCCCAGGCCCTGATCAGCGAGCAGGCGCGGACCGACCTGGTGCGCGCGGAGGCGGCGTACAGCGAGGCCTCACAGCGCCTGGTGACCGCGCGCCGCGAAGGCGCCGAGACCCGTGGCAAGGCCCACGAGCTGCAGGTCGAGACCCTGCGCCTGACCCAGCTGGCCGAGCAGACCCGCGCCCGCAGCGAACAGATCGCCGCCGATCTGGCGGAGGTGGATGCCCAGCTTGAAGCCCTGCAGGAACGCCGCGTGACGGCCGAGGCCCGCTTCGAGGAACTCGACATGCAACTGGCCGACAGCCAGGAGCGCCACGCCCATCTGGACGATCAGGTGATCGTCGCCGAGCGCCAACTCAGCGATGCGCGCGAACAGCAGCGCAGCCTGGAGCGCCAGGCGCAGGAAGCCACCTTTGCGCTGCGCAGCCTGCAGGCGCGCCAGGCGGAGTTGCAGCGCTCGCTGGACACCGCCGCCGCGCAGGAGCGCTCGCTGGCCGATGAAGAACAGCGCGCCGCCGACGAGCTCTCGCGGCTGAGCGATGCCGCCGCCCAGGCTGGGCTGCAGAACGTGCTGGCCGTCAAGCTCGAACGCGAGCAGGCCCTGGCCGCGCTGCGCAGCCAGTACGACGACCTCACCGCCAGGCTGCGCGCCAGCGACGAGCACCGCCTCAAGCTCGAACGCGAGCTGGACCCGCTGCGCCAGCGCATCACCGATGTCCAGCTCAAGGAACAGGCCGCGCGCCTGGGCGTGGAGCAGTACAGCCAGCTGCTGGCCGAGGCCAACGCCGACCTGGCCGCTGTGGCGCAGAGCATCACCGAAGGCCATGTGCGCCTGGCCGGCCTGCAGGGCGAGATCGACCGCCTGCACCGCGACATCCAGGCGCTGGGCGCAGTCAACCTCGCCGCGCTGGACGAACTGACCGCCGCCCGCGAACGCAAGACCTTTCTGGACTCGCAGTCGGCCGACCTGGTCGAGGCCATGACCACGCTGGAAGACGCGATCAAGAAGATCGACAACGAAACGCGTGACCTGCTGGGCAGCACCTTCGAGACCGTCAACGGCCATTTCGGCCGCATGTTTCCCGAGCTGTTTGGCGGCGGTAATGCCAAGCTGGTGATGACGGGCGAGGAAATTCTGGACGCTGGCGTGCAGGTGCTGGCCCAGCCGCCCGGCAAGAAGAACCAGACCATCCACCTGCTCTCGGGCGGCGAGAAGGCGTTGACCGCCATCGCCCTGGTGTTTGCCATTTTCCAGCTCAACCCGGCCCCGTTCTGCCTGCTCGACGAGGTGGATGCACCCCTGGACGACGCCAACACCGAGCGCTACGCCAAGCTGGTGACCAGCATGAGCAGGCAGGGCACGCAGTTCCTGTTCATCAGCCACAACAAGATCGCCATGGAAATGGCCGAACAGCTGATCGGCGTGACCATGCAGGAGCAGGGCGTTTCGCGCATCGTGGCCGTGGACATGGAGTCCGCCGCCGGCATGCTTGAATCCCTCTGATCCAGCTCCAACAGACCTCATGAGCTCTCTGCAAATCAGTCTGGCGGTGGTGGGCGGCCTTGTGCTGGCCGGTGTGGTGGCCTACAACGCCTGGGTGACGCGCCGCAGCGCGCCACGCACGGCACACGAGCGTTTGGCCACGGAAGCTGCAGTCGTCACCGAACCGGTGTTCGACATGGACCCGTTGATGTCCTCCGGCCCCATGGACCCGCTGCCGGACCCCGAAACGGTGGACGTGGCCGCCGCCAGCGGTGCCGTGCGGCTTCCGCCTGCCGATGTGCCGGTGACACTGAACAGCATCGTGCAGGCGCCGGACCGGCGCCCGGGCCTGGACGCGCTGATCGATGTGATTGCGCCCATGGCACTGGAATCAGCGGTCTCCGGTGAGGCGCTGATCGCTGCACTGCCGGCCACGCGACGCGTGGGCAGCAAGCCCTTCGCCGTTGAGGGGCAGAACGAGGTATCGGGCGATTGGGAATGGCCCCGGCCAGGCCATCGGTACACGGCGCTGCAGGCGGGCGTGCAACTGGCCAACCGGGCAGGAGCGCTCAATGACATCGAGTTCTCCGAATTTGTCGTCAAGGCGCAGGCCTTTGCCGACGCAGTGGGGGCGGCGCCTGATTTTCCCGACATGCGCGCGGAGGTGGCCAGGGCGCGCGAGCTCGACCACTTTGCCAGCGGGCATGACGCACAGCTGAGTTTCACGCTGCGCGCGCGCCGCGCCGCCTGGAGTCCCGGTTATGTGGCACAGCATGCCGCGCGCCTGGGTTTTGTGGCGGGTGTGCTGCCGGGGCGCATGGTGCTGCCGGGGAGCGAGACCGGACAGGCGCCGCTCCTGAGCCTGAGCTTTGATCCCCAGGCGGCCATGGCCGAGGACCCCGAACAAAGCGCCCTGCGCGAGGTGCTGTTGGCGCTCGAAGTGACCCACGTGCCGCGCCACGAGCAGCCCTTCGCGCGCTTGCGCCAGACGGCGGGCGCACTGGCCGAGGCCATGGACGGCGTGGTCACGGACGATGCAGGCCAGATGCTGGTGGCCGAGACCATGGACCGCATCGGAGCAGACCTGGAAGGTCTGTACGACGCGCTCGACAGCCGCGACCTGTCTGCCGGGTCGACCCAGGCCCGACGCCTGTTCTCCTGATGACGCCTGACCTGTTCGCCGCTGCGCCCACGCCGGCCGAGCGTGCTGCCGAGCTGCGTGCGCAGCTGCACCACCACGCCCACCGTTACTACGTGCTTGACGCGCCGGAAGTGCCGGACGCCGAGTACGACCGGCTGTTCCAGGAGCTGCAGGCGATCGAAGCGGCTCATCCGGCGCTGCTGACCGCCGATTCACCCACACAACGGGTGGGGGGCAAGGTGCTGGACGGGCTGGTCCCGGTGCGTCACGCTGTGCCCATGCTCTCGATCCAGACCGAGACCGACACCACCGCCGGCGGTGCCGAGGCCTTCGACGCCCGGGTGCGGCGCGAACTGGGGCTTGGCGAAACCGACCCGCCGGTCGAATACGCGGCCGAACTCAAGTTCGACGGCCTGGCCATCAACCTGCGCTATGAGCGGGGCGTGCTGGTCCAGGCGGCCACGCGCGGTGACGGTGAAACCGGCGAGGACGTGACGCAGAACATCCGCACCATCGGGCAGATCCCCTTGCGACTGGTCGGCGCGGTGTCCGATGGGGTGCCTGAAGTGCTCGAGGTGCGCGGCGAGGTCTACATGCGCCGCGATCATTTCGACCAGCTCAACGAGCGCCAGCGCGAGAAGGGCGAAAAGACCTACATCAACCCGCGCAACACCGCCGCCGGCGCTGTGCGCCAGCTCGACCCGGCGGTGACGGCCCAGCGCCCGCTGTCTTTCTTCGCCTACGGCCTGGGCGAGGTGCAGGGCTGGACCCCGCCCGAGAAGCACAGCCGCCTGCTCGACGCGCTCGCCGCTTTCGGCCTGCCCGTCTGCGCCGACCGCTGCGTTGCACAGGGTGCAGCCGGACTGGTGGCCTTTCATGCGCAGATCGCCGCGAAGCGCGACGCGCTGCCGTTCGACATCGACGGTGTGGTCTACAAGGTCAACTCGCTTGCGCTGCAGCGCGAACTGGGTTTCAAGACCCGCGAGCCGCGCTGGGCCGTGGCGCACAAGTACCCGGCGCAGGAACAGCTGACCACGGTGCTGGCCATCGACGTGCAGGTGGGCCGCACCGGCAAGCTCACGCCGGTGGCCAAGCTCGCGCCCGTGTTCGTGGGCGGCGTGACGGTGACCAACGCCACACTGCACAACGAGGACGAAGCCCGCCGCAAGGACGTGCGGGTGGGCGACACGGTGATCGTGCGCCGCGCCGGTGACGTGATCCCCGAGGTGGTGGCCTCACTGCCCGAGAAGCGCCTGGCCGGCGCCGAGCCCTTCACCATGCCCCACACCTGCCCGGTCTGCGGCAGTGCCGCGGTGCGAGAAGAGGGCGAGGTGGACTACCGCTGTACCGGCGGCCTGTTCTGCGGCGCCCAGCGCAAGCAGGCCATCCTGCACTACGCGCAGCGCCGCGCGGTGGACATCGAAGGCCTGGGTGACAAGCTGGTGGAACAGCTGGTGGACGCTGACGTGGTCAAGACCCTGCCGGACCTGTACCGCCTGGGGCTGATGGCGCTGGCCAACCTGGACCGCATGGCCGAGAAGTCGGCGCAGAACGTGCTGGATGCCCTGGAGAAGTCCAAATTGACCACGCTGCCGCGCTTCCTGTTCGGCCTGGGCATCCGCCACGTGGGCGAGGCCACCGCCAAAGATCTGGCGCGCCATTTCGGGCAACTCGACACCATCATGGATGCGACGGTCGAGCAGCTGCTGGCAGTCAACGACGTCGGGCCGACGGTGGCGAAGAGCATCCGCACCTTCTTCGACCAGCCCCACAACCGCGAAGTGGTGGAACAGCTGCGCGCTTGCGGTGTGCACTGGGAAGAGGGAGCTCCTGCGGAACGGCTCGCCCAGCCGCTGGCGGGCAAGACCTTCGTGCTGACCGGCACCTTCCCGACGCTCAGGCGCGAGCAGGCCAAGGAAATGCTCGAAGCCGCCGGCGCCAAGGTGGCCGGTTCAGTGAGCAAGAAGACCGACTACCTGGTGGCCGGCGAAGAAGCCGGCAGCAAGCTCGACAAGGCGCGTGAACTCGGCGTGACCATCATCGACGAAGCCGGGATGCTGGCGTTGCTGCAGCGCTGAAACGACCCGCGTCAGCGGCGGAGCGTGGGGTGACAGATCCGGCGCCGGGCCGCCCCAAGCCGGATCAGCCCCCTCGGGGGGCAGCGACCCGCGTCAGCGGCGGAGCGTGGGGGCCATATCCACTCACTTGAACTTGTAATGGTCCCGGTTGAGCACCGCCGCCACGGCCGTTACCTCCTCCGGGAACAGCCCCAGGTTCATGGTGGTGTTGCACATCTCCACCATGCCCCGCAGCAGGCCGGCGGTGTTGATGCGGCCTTGTGGCTTGTACATGGCGCTGCCGTCGCCGCCCACCTTGCTGACGTGGCAGGCCACGCATTTGTGCTCGGCGATCAGCTTCTGGCCCAGGGCCAGATCGGCATCCTTGAAGATGTCGGCTGCGCGGGCCTGGCCGGCAAAGAAGGTCGCGCCGCCGGCCAGCAGCAGGGCGGCGAGTGCGACGCGCTGCCAGCGGCGAAGGGATGGCACGGGGCGGGTGGCGGTGCGGATCGTGTGGCGGGTGGGCATGGTTTTCCTCCTTGAGGGGGTGCGGGGAGCCCTGGGGGGACATAGGTTCACTGTATCGCTCGCACAATGTCTGTTCATCAGGGACAACCTTAAGACCTCCCCGGAGTATCAAGCATGGCCATCCACCCGATTCTCAAGATGGGCGACCCGCGGCTGCTGCGCGTGGCCCAGCCCGTGAACGCATTCGACACGCCCGAACTCCACCGCCTGGTGGCGGACATGCAGGAAACGATGGAGGCGGTGAATGGCGCCGGTCTGGCCGCGCCGCAGATCGGCGTGGACCTGCAGCTGGTGATTTTCGGTTCCGGGCGGCCGAATCCCCGTTACCCGGATGCGCCTGTGGTGCCCCGCACGGTACTGCTCAACCCGGTGATCACGCCGTTGGGTGATGAGGAAGAAGAGGGCTGGGAGGGTTGCCTGTCGGTGCCCGGTCTGCGCGGCGTGGTACCACGCTGGCGGCGTATCCGCTACCAGGGGTACGCACCCGACGGTGGTCGGGTTGACCGTGAAGCAGAGGGCTTTCATGCTCGCGTTGTTCAGCACGAGTGCGACCACCTGCAGGGCGTGCTCTACCCGATGCGGGTACGGGATTTCAGCCGGTTCGGCTTCACCGAAGTGCTGTTCCCCGGGCTGGACGTGCCCGTGGACGATTGACCGGCTGCGGACTTGGCTGAGCCAGAAGCAAAACGACATGTTCACGCTGGCGGATCGGCTAGATTCGAGCGATTCGCATTTGCGCAAGGGAAGCCATGAAAAGAAGCCTCGCCGCACTGGGATGTGCGGCCTTTCTGGCGGGGTGCGCCGTGTCGCGCCCGCCAGCCCCCCCTGAACCCGACCTGCCCACGCAATGGTGGGCGCCTGTGCTGCCGCACCAGGGGCAGGGCGCCGACCTGACCGGCTGGTGGTCG
>JBJTNV010000072.1:0-8927 GCA_046074205.1 Hydrogenophaga sp. | reverse complement strand
ATCAGCTGGATGTACATCCGCATGATGGGCGCCGATGGCCTCAAGCACGCGACCGAGGCGGCCATCCTGTCGGCCAACTACATCAGCAAGCGCCTGGCCGACCACTACCCCACGCTGTACGCCTCGGCCAACGGCCACGTGGCGCACGAATGCATCCTGGACCTGCGCGGCTTCAAGGAAACCTGCGGCGTGATGGCCGAGGACGTCGCCAAGCGCCTGATGGACTACGGCTTCCACGCGCCCACGCTGAGCTTCCCGGTGGCCAACACGCTGATGGTCGAGCCGACCGAGAGCGAGACACGGGCGGAGCTGGACCGCTTCATCGACGCCATGATCGCCATCCGCGCCGAAATCCGCCGCGTGGAACAGGGTGAGTGGCCGCAGGACGACAACCCGCTGAAGAACGCCCCGCACACCGCGGCCAGCGTGCTCAAGAGCGAGTGGCCACACCCCTACCCGCGCGAAATCGCCGCTGTGGCCAACGGCCACGCGGTCAACACCAAGTACTGGCCGTCGGTGGGCCGGGTGGACAACGTTTACGGCGACCGCAACCTGTTCTGCAGCTGCGTGCCAGTGAGCGAACTGGCCGACTGACCCCGTCCGTGATCCACACAAGGGCGCCGCTGGCGCCCTTTTTCATGCCACGGCCGTGGCGCCATAGCCGGCCACCCAGCGCGGCAGCTGTTCGCGCAGGATGCGCAGCGCCGGGGCCTCCTGCCGCTGCGCCAGCGTCACCAGGCCAAAGCGCGCGGTGGCGGCCAGCGGCGGTGCCATCGGCAACGCCACCAGCCCGGGAGCGGCGGCGTGAATGGTCAGCACGATCGCGTTGCTGTGGCGGGCTGCCTCCACCAGACTGAGCGTTTCATCGTTGCGCAGCGTGACCATGTCGTCCGGGTTGGCTGGCGGCCCGTAGCGGCCGATCAGAATGCGCGCCACCTCGTCGCTCAACGGCGTGGACGCCACCGGGTAGCCCAGCACATCGTCGATCGTCACGGTCTGACCGCGCTGCATCAGCGGGTGTTCGGGTCTCACCAGAAAACCGGCGGCCAGCTCAAACACCCCGGACACCGCCAGATCGGCCGAAGGGCGCACTGCGCGGGCATCGACCAGCAGCGCATCCAGGTGCTGGTCGCGCAGCGCGTCCACCAGCACGCCCGTGTGGCCGCGCGAGATCTGCAGGTGCAACCGGGGGTGGTGCTCGGCCATGTGCAGCATCAGCGGCGTGGACAGCAGGGCTCCGGGACCGGAGCTCAGGCCAACGCGCAAGCGGCCGATCAGGCCGGCATGCAGGCCCTTGCCGGTCTGCTTGAGCGTCTCGGCATCGGCCACCAGTCGCCGTGCGCGCAGCAGCACCTCCTGCCCGAAGGGTGTGAGGCCAATGCGCCGGCCCAGGCGGTCAAAGAGCCGGGCACCGAGCTCGTCTTCCAGGCCCTGGATGCTGCGCGTGAGCGCCGGCTGGGTCAGGAACAGCGCCCGCGAGGCCTGCACAAAAGTACCGGTTTCGGCCAGCACCACGAAATGCCGCAACTGCACGAGTGTCACCTGAATACTCCATTTGAATGCATGGATCGTTGATCATCAATGCATTGGACTTTAATCCAGTCACTTCCTAACATGCAACAAAGTTCATGTTTCAGGAGTGCTTTGCATGGATCGCCTCAGTGACGCCGCCGTCGAACAGTTCATCGCCGTGCGCCGCGACATCCACCGCCACCCGGAACTGGCGTTCAGCGAGCGCCGCACGGCCGCCCTGGTGGCCGCCCAGCTGGGCGCCTGGGGCTACACCGTCACCACCGGCCTGGGCGGCACCGGCGTGGTCGGTCAACTGCGGCGCGGCACATCCCCCCGCGCCATCTGCCTGCGCGCCGACATGGACGCCCTGCCGATCGCCGAGGCCACCGGCGCAGCCTGGGCCAGCTGCGAACACGGCGTCATGCACGCCCGCGGCCACGACGGCCACACCGCCATGCTGCTGGCCGCTGCCCAGCACCTGGCGCAGCACGGCCGCTTCGACGGCACGCTGAACCTGATCTTCCAGCCGGCCGAAGAAGGCGGCGGCGGCGCGCTCAGGATGATGGAAGACGGCCTGTTTCAGCGCTTCCCCTGCGACGCGATCTTCGCCATGCACAACATGCCGGGCTTTGCGCAGGGGCAGCTGCTGTTTCGCAGCGGCCCCACCATGGCCTCGTCCGACTACGCCACCGTCACCCTGCACGGCGTCGGCGGCCACGGCGCCATGCCGCACAAAGCCACCGACCCGCTGGTCGCGGCGGCGTCCATCGTCATGGCGCTGCAGACCATCGTCTCGCGCAACGTCGACCCGATGCAGCCGGCCGTGGTCACCGTCGGCGCCCTCCATTCGGGTGAAGCCAACAACGTGATCCCGGCCAGCGCGCGGCTGGAAATCAGCCTGCGCGCGCTCGACCCGCAGGTGCGGCGCAACATGGAACAGCGCATCAAGTCGCTGATCGAGCTGCAGGCGCAAAGCTACGGCGTGCGCGCCGAGATCGCCTGGCGCCCGGGCTACGCCGTGCTGGTGAACAACGCCGAGCAGACCGCCCGCGCGCTGGCCGTGGCACAGAAACACTTCCCGGCACAGCAGGTGGCCCAGGCGCCCATGCTGACCGGCAGCGAAGACTTCGCGTTCATGCTCGAACACGTGCCCGGCTGCTACCTGTTCATCGGCAACGGCGCCGACGGCGAGCCCGGCGCCTGCATGGTCCACAACCCGGCCTACGACTTCAACGACCAGAACATCGCCCCCGGCGCCGCCTACTGGATTGCGCTGGTCAACGAACTGCTTTCCCCCACCCGCCCCTGAGTCCCCACCTGCCCCCCCACCCGAGGAGACAAACCATGAACGCACGCATCCGACTGCACGCCATCGCCGCCGGCGCCACCCTGGCCCTGCTGGGCGCCACCGGCACCGCCCAGGCGCAAACCACGCTCACACTTTCCAGCTGGGTGCCGCCCAACCACTATGTGGTCAAGGACATCCTGCAGCCCTGGATGGCCGACGTGGAAAAGGCCACCGGGGGCCGCGTGAAGATCAGCCTGCTGCCCAAGGCGGTGGGCGCGCCGGCCCAGCACTGGGAACTGGCGCGCAAGGGCGTGGCCGACATCACCTGGGGCAACTTCACCTACGAGCCCGAGCGCTTCAAGCACGTGTGGTTCTCCGAACTGCCCATGATGGGTTCGAACTGCGAGGCCTCGTCGGTCGCCTTGTGGCGCACCTTCGACAAGTACCTGGCCAAGAACGAGGCCTTCAACGGTGTGGTCATGCTGGGCACCGGCATGCTCGGCGGGGGCCAGTTCCACCACCCCAGCAAGGTCATCGACACGCCGGACGACCTCAAAGGCCAGAAGGTGCGCATGGGCGGCCCGATCCAGAAGCGCCTGCTCGAAGACCTGGGCGCCATCCCGGTGGCCGGCCCCGGTCCCAAGGCCTACGAAATGCTCGAAGGTGGCGTGATCGACGCCTCGCTGCACCCGCTGGAGTCGGTGGTGAACTTCCGCCTGGACGGCAAGCTCAAGAACCACACCCTCATCCCGGGCGGTCTGTACGACGCATCCTTCTTCATCGTGATGAACGAAGGCAAGTTCCAGCGCCTGTCCGCTGCCGACCAGCAGGCCATCCTGAAGCTCTCGGGCGAAGCGCTCTCGCGCCGCTGGGGCCAGCAGTTCGACCAGCAGAACAAAGCCGCCGAAGCCACGTTGCGCGGCAACGGCCACCAGTTCGCACAGCCCAGCCAGGCACTGCTGGACAACATCCGCAAGGTGCGCACGACCCTGCTGCAGGAGCTGGCCGCCGAAGGGCCGAAATTCGGCGTGGCCGACCACAACGCGGTGGTGAGCTTCTACGAGCAACAGTACAAGCTGCTGGCCAGGTAAGCCGGCACTGAACGGAGACGATGAGCATGAAGCCCTGGCTCGGCCGGATCGAACGCGGCGTTGGCCTGCTGCTGGTGCTCCTGCTGTCGGCGATGGTGGCCCTCACCTTCACCGACGTGCTCGGCAGGCGCCTGTTCAACACGCCCGTGTTCGGCGCCAACGACCTGACCGAGCACCTGATGGCGCTCATCATCTTCGGCGGCCTGCCGTTGCTGACCGCCCGACGTGGCCACCTCAGCGTCGACCTGTTCGACCGCTGGCTGCTGCAGCCGGGCTGGCGCCCCTGGCACAAGGCGGTGGACGTGCTGATCGCCGCCGTGCTGGGCCTGATCGCCTGGGAATACGCCCTGGCAGTGCCCGAGGCCCAGGCCATCAACGAGGTCAGCCCTGCACTGACCATTCCGCGGTCGTGGATGTACGCCTTCATGTCGTTCACCACCGCGCTGTCCGCCCTGCTGGCCCTGTTGGCCGCAGCCCCCCAGCCCGAACATCTGAGCGAAGAGGCTGCATCATGACTGTCGGACTCCTCTGCCTGGCCGCCGTGCTCCTGCTGGCCTTCCTGCGCGTGCCGCTGGGCATCGCGCTGCTGACCGTCTCCATTGGCGGCATCAGCCTGGTCAACAGCTTTGAGGTGGCGCGCACCCTGATCCCGATGACGCTGTCCGAAGCAGCGTTCTCCTACGAACTGGCGGTGGTGCCGCTGTTCATCCTGATGGGCAACGTGCTCTCTCGAACCGGCATCTCGGAAGACCTGTTCCGCGCGGCCTACGCCTTTCTGGGCGCGGTGCGCGGCGGCCTGGCGCTGGCCACCATGGTGACCTGCGCCGGCTTCAGCGCCGTCTGCGGCTCCAGCTTCGCCACCGCCGCCACCATGGCCAAGGTGGCCTACCCCAGCATGCAGCAGTACGGCTATTCGGACCGCCTGGCCTCGGCCACCATCGCCGCCGGCGGCACCCTGGGCATCCTCATTCCGCCCTCGATCATCCTGATGATCTACGGCATCCTCACCCAGCAGAACATCGGCGAGCTGTTCATCGCCGGCGTGCTGCCGGGTCTGCTGGGTCTGGCGATGTACATGCTGGTCATCTATCTGATCGCCTGGTTCAAGCCCGAGCACGCTCCGCGCGGCAACCCCGTGCCGGCCCGCGAGCGCTGGCAATCGCTGGCCGGTGTCTGGCCTTTCGTGGCACTGTTCCTGCTCATCATCGGCGGCCTTTACAGGGGCTGGTTCACCGCCACCGAGGCCGGTGGCATGGGCTCGGGCCTGGCCCTGCTCATCGCGCTGGTGCAACGCCGCCTGACCCTGACACGCTTTGTCGAGGTGATGAAGGAAACCGCCCACACCTCGGTCATGCTCTACGTGGTGCTGTTCGGCGCGATGCTGTTTTCGCAGCTGATCAGCTTCTCCGGTCTGGCCGACGCGCTGCTGTCGCTGGTGCATGACTCGGGCCTCTCGCGCCTGGGCGTTCTGCTGGTCATCCTGGCGGTGTTCCTGCTGCTGGGCTGCGTGATGGACTCGATGGCCATCATCCTGATTTTTGTGCCGCTGTTCACCCCGACCCTGGTCGCACAGGGCTTTGATCTGGTCTGGTTCGGCATCATCGTCGTGGTGCTCACCGAAATCGGCCTGATCACGCCACCGGTGGGCATGAACGTGTTCGTGCTCAAGGCCAATCTGCCCAAGGTGCCGGTGGGCACCATCTTCCGCGGCCTGGTGCCCTTCATCGGCATCGACGTGCTGCGCCTGACCCTGCTGGTGGCGTTCCCCTCCATCAGCCTCGTACTGGTCCAGTGGATGCGGTGAAACACTAAAATCCACACCATCGATCGGGAGAGATCGGCCGCTCGCAAGAGCGGCTGGCGCCGAAGGAGCAACCGCCCCGGAAACTCTCAGGCAAAAGGACCGGTCGATGCACAGCGCCACGGAGGCATCCGTCAGCGCGACACTCTGAAGAGCGGCCGGGATTCGTCCCCCGGCCCACCGCAGGAGCAAGCCGCACCCGACGGGTCCGGTGAATCTCTCAGGTCGCAAACAGAGGGGGTCATGAACCGCACACGGTGTGCGGGCCGTGTCCCTTTGTTTGACGGCTTTGAAAGAGAGATTTCCCATGGCTCAGCTCATCGTCATCGGCGGCGGCATCACCGGCGTCACCAGCGCCTACGCGCTGTCCCTCGAAGGCCACCAGGTCACCCTCATCGAACAGCACCGTTATGCGGGCATGGAAACCAGCCACGCCAACGGTGGTCAGCTGTCGGCCTCCAATGCGGAAACCTGGACCCATCCGTCCACCCTGCTCAAAGGCCTCAAGTGGATGCTCAAGGCCGACGCGCCGCTGCTGGTCAATCCCAAGCCCAGCTGGCACAAGCTCAGCTGGTTTGCGGAGTTCGCCGCCGCCATCCCGAAGTACCGCGAGAACACCATCGCCACTGCGAAGCTGGCCATCGCCGCGCGTGAATACCTGTTCGGCTGGGCCCAGGCCGAGGGCATCGATTTCGACCTCAAGCAGCAGGGCATCCTGCACATCTACCGCGACAAGGCCGGCTTTGACCATGCAGGGAACGTCTCCCGACTGCTGGCCGCGGGCGGACTGCCGCGCCGCGCCGTCACGCCCGAGGAGATGCGCGCCATCGAACCCACGCTGGCCGGCCGCTACTACGGCGGCTACTACACCGAGAGCGATTCGACCGGCGATATCCACAAATACACCCATGGACTGGGCCAGGCCTGCGAACGCCGCGGCGTGCGCCTGATGACTGGCCGCGCGGTGGCACGCGTGATGTCCACCGGCCAGACCGCCCACGTCACGCTGGCGGACGGCGAGGTGGTGAGCGCCGATGCGGTCGTGATCTGTGCCGGTGTGCACAGCCGCGCCATCGGTGCACAGCTGGGCGACCGCCTGAACGTCTACCCGGTCAAAGGCTACTCCATCACCGTGATGCTGAACGACGAACAAAGCCAGGCCGCCGCACCGCAGGTCAGCCTGCTCGATGACGAGACCAAGCTGGTCACCAGCCGTCTGGGCCAGGACCGCTTCCGTGTCGCCGGCACCGCCGAGTTCAACGGCTTCAACCGCGACATCCGGGCCGACCGCATCCAGCCGCTGGTGGACTGGGTCAACCAGTGCTTCCCGGGCGTGAGCACACGCCGCGTCGAACCCTGGGCAGGCCTGCGGCCGATGATGCCGGACATGCTGCCCCGCGTCGGCCCCGGCCGCTCGCCCAACGTGTTCTACAACACCGGCCACGGCCACCTGGGCTGGACGCTGTCGGCCATCACCGCCCATCAGCTGGCCGGGCACGTCACGCAATGGGCCAGTGCCGGCGGCACGGCCCGCGTGGGCACGCTCAGGCCCGCCTGACGGCTCTCTGATCCCGCGCCCACCAGGCTCGGCCAACGCGGGATTGCCCACACAATCGGGGGATGACCGCACCGTCCTTGCGCGTGTTGAGCCTCATCCCTCCGATGACGCAGCTCAACACGCCCTACCCTTCGACCGCCTACCTCACCGGCTTTCTGCGCTCGCGCGGCATCGATGCCGTGCAGGAAGATCTGGCGCTCGCGCTGGTGCTGCAGCTGTTCTCGGCGACCGGGCTGGAGGCCCTGCGCGGTTGTGCGCTGGCCCAGCCCGAGGCGCGGCGCACAGCCAGCGTGCACAGCTTCCTCGACCAGTTCGACGCCTACCGTGCCACCATCGGCCCGGCCGTTGCCTACCTGCAGGGGCGGGACGCGACCCTGGCCTACCGCATCGCCACACGCGGCCTGCTGCCCGAAGGGCCGCGCTTTGCGGCGCTGGACCACTACGTCGACGATGGCAGCGGCGACCCGCTGGGCTGGGCCTTTGGCGCGTTGGGCGTGCAGGACAAGGCGCGGCACCTGGCCACGCTGTACCTCAACGACCTGGCCGATGTGATCCGCGACGCGGCGGACGAGCGCTTCGAATTCGTTCGCTACGCCGAGTCGCTGGCCAGCAGCCAGCCCAGCTTTGATCCGCTGGCCACGGCGCTGGCCGCGCCGCCCACCCTGGTGGACGACCTGCTGCGCGAGCTGACGCTGGCCGCCATCGAACGCCACCGGCCGGCACTGGTGCTGCTGTCGGTGCCGTTTCCCGGCTCGGTCTACGCCGCGCTGCGCATGGGCCAGGCCATCAAGGCCGCGCACCCCGCGATCAAGATCGCGCTGGGCGGTGGCTACGTCAACACCGAACTGCGCGAGCTCAAGGACCCGCGCGTGTTCGACTTCGTGGACTACGTGACGCTGGACGCGGGTGAGCGGCCGGTGCTGTCGCTGATCGAGAACCTGCGCGGCGAACGCGGCAAGCAACGCCTGCAGCGAACCTTCCTGCGCGAGAACGGCGAAGTGAAGTACGTCAACCTGGCCGAGCCCGACATCCCGTTCGAAGACGTCGGCACGCCCACCTGGGACGGCCTGCCGATCGAGCGTTACCTGAGCCTGCTGGACATGCTCAACCCCATGCACCGGCTCTGGAGCGACGGGCGCTGGAACAAGCTGACCGTGGCCCACGGCTGCTACTGGAAAAAATGCAGCTTCTGCGATGTGAGCCTCGATTACATCGGTCGCTACGAAACCGCCAGCGCCAGCACCCTGGTGGACCGCATCGAGCGCATCGTGGCGGAAACCGGTCAGACCGGCTTTCACTTCGTGGACGAGGCCGCGCCCCCCAAGATGCTCCGGGCCCTGGCCGAAGAACTGCTGCGCCGGCAGGTGCAGATCAGCTGGTGGGGCAACATCCGGTTTGAAAAAACCTTCACCCCCGAGCTCAGTGAGCTGCTGGCCGAGAGCGGCTGCATTGCGCTGTCGGGCGGCCTGGAGGTGGCGTCCGACCGGCTGCTGGCACTGATGCAAAAAGGGGTCACGGTCGAACAGGTGGCCCGCGTGACGCGCGGCATGGCCGATGCCGGCATCCTGGTGCATGCCTACCTGATGTACGGCTTTCCGACGCAGACGCTGCAGGACACGGGGGACGCCCTTGAATACGTGCGCCAGCTGTTTGACAACGGCTGCATCCACAGCGGCT
>JBJTNV010000071.1:0-26708 GCA_046074205.1 Hydrogenophaga sp. | reverse complement strand
GCACGGTGTGGGCCCAGAAGCGCGAGCCGTCGTCGCGCAGGCGCCAGCCGCGGGTCTCCCACTGGCCGTGGGCCTTGGCCAGGCGCAGCACCTGGTCGGGATCGACCTCGTCCTCACCCCCGTTGTTCAGCGCCAGCAGCTGGCGGTAAGCCTTGCCGACGATCTGCTGGCGACGGTGGCCGTGCAGACGCTGGGCAGACTCGCTCCATTCGGTGATGACGCCTTCTTCATCCACGAAGTACACGCAGTAGTCCTGGATGGCGTCGACCATCAGGCGGTAACGCTGCTCGCTCAGGAACAGCTCGGCGCTGCGTTCGTGCACGCGCTCTTCCAGGTCGCGGTTGGCTTCGAGCACGAACTCCTCGGTGCGCTTGCGGTCGGTGATGTCGTGCAGTTCGATGAAGATGCCCTCGACCAGACCGTTCTGGTTGTCGGGGATGTAGTGGATCTCGTAGTGGCGCCGCCCGTCGCCTTCACCGCGTTCGACCTCGAAGGTCTGTGGCTGGCCGTTGAGGGCGTCCGCCACGTGCGGCAGGATGTCGGGCAGCAGGTCCGGAGGCACCACCAGGGCCAGCGGCTCGCCGATCATCTCGTGCGGCTGTTTGCCATTGCCGTGTGCGTGGGCACGGTTGACGAAACGGCAGACCAGGTCCTTGTCGTAGTAGGCCAGGTGCACGGGAATGCGGTCGGTGATGGTCTGCAGGAAACTCTCGTGCGCACTCAGGCGCCGCTCGGCGGCCTTGCGTTCGCTGATGTCCACCATCGTGGTGTTGCTGTGCATGAACTGGCCGCTGGCGTCGAACACGCCGGTGGAGGAGCACAGGACCTGGATCTGGCTGCCGTCCTTGCAGCGCACCGCCACTTCCATGGCATCGGTCTGTTCGCCGCGCTGCAGGCTTTGCAGGCGCAAGTCGATGTTCTCGCGCAGCGCGGGGTCGATCAGGTCGAACAGGTCGCGGTGCAGCAGCACCTCTTCGCGCGTGTAGCCCAGCCAGTTGAGCAGGGTCTGGTTGATGTTGACGAAGCGCAGGCTGGCGTCCAGCGAAAGGTAGCCGCAGGGTGCGTGGTCGTAAAGCGACTGGGCGCGGTCCAGAGCTTGCTGAAGTTCTCGGGTGCGCTGGGCCACCACGGCTTCGAGGTCGGAAGAGGCCTGCGCCGGGTCGGTGTTGTGGTCCATGGGGAGGGCTCCAGGTCGGGCCTGCCGGGGGCAGGCGGTAAAACACGTACCTCCCCGCTATCGGCCGCTGCGGTCCAAAATTCAGTCCCCAACCCTACTTCAAATGCGGGGAAAACACACAAAAAAGCCCCTGGCTTTCGCACAGGGGCTTTTCGGGTTTGTGACCGCTTACTTAAGGCCAGCTGCTTCGCGCAGGGCCTGGGCGCGATCGGTGCGCTCCCAGGTGAATTCGGGCTCTTCACGACCGAAGTGGCCGTAGGCCGCGGTCTTGCTGTAGATCGGGCGCAGCAGGTCCAGCATCTGGATGATGCCCTTGGGGCGCAGGTCGAAATGGGCCTCGACCAGCTGGGCGATCTGCTCGTCGGGGATCACGCCCGTGCCTTCGGTGTAGACCGTGATGTTCATGGGCTTGGCCACACCAATGGCGTAGGCCACCTGCACCTGGCACTGGCGCGCCAGGCCGGCAGCGACCACGTTCTTGGCCACGTAGCGTGCGGCGTAGGCGGCCGAGCGGTCGACCTTGGACGGGTCCTTGCCCGAGAACGCACCGCCGCCGTGCGGGCAGGCGCCGCCGTAGGTGTCCACGATGATCTTGCGACCGGTCAGACCGCAGTCGCCCTGCGGGCCGCCGATGACGAAACGGCCGGTCGGGTTGATCAGGTAGCGGGTGTTCTGCAGCCATTCCTGGGGCAGCACCGGCTTGATGATCTCCTCGATCACCGCTTCGATGAAGCTGGCCTTCATCTTGGTGGCGGTTTCGCTCTGGTCGGGGCTGTGCTGGGTGGACAGCACCACGGTGTCGATGCTGTGCGGCTTGCCGTCCACATAGCGCATGGTCACCTGGCTCTTGGCGTCCGGGCGCAGGAAGGGCAGGCGCCCGTCCTTGCGCAACTGGGCCTGACGCTCGACCAGGCGGTGCGCGTAGTGGATGGGCGCGGGCATCAGCTCGGGGGTCTCGTCGCAGGCGTAGCCGAACATCAGGCCCTGGTCGCCGGCGCCGATGTTCAGGTAGTCGTCGGACGCGTGGTCCACGCCCTGGGCAATATCGTTGCTCTGCTTGTCGTAGGCCACCAGCACCGCGCAGCCTTTGTAATCAATGCCGTATTCGGTGTTGTCGTAGCCAATGCGTTTGATGGTGTCACGCGCGACCTGGATGTAGTCGACGTTGGCCTGCGTGGTGATTTCGCCGGCCAGCACGACCAGGCCGGTGTTGGTCAGCGTCTCGGCGGCCACGCGGCTGCGGGGGTCCTGAGCAAAGATCGCATCCAGGATCGCGTCAGAAATTTGGTCAGCCACCTTGTCGGGGTGGCCTTCCGAGACCGATTCGGACGTGAAGAGAAAGTCGCTCGCCATATAAACTCCAGAGGTTTTTGTGATCGGCGTTGCCGGTCTTGTGGAGTTCGGCGAACGCTTTAGCGGTATTTGTGAATCGCCCCGCAATCAGTTCATCAACTCGGCGATGGCGGGATTCTAGACCAGCGGGTTGCACGCCCATGCGTCGAAAATCCCCTGGTGTTGTCCGGCCAATCGTGTCCTTGATTCCCGTCAAGCCCTTGCTCCGTTGACGTCCTTCGTCCATTTCCTCTTTCGTGTGTTGTCGGTGCTGCCGCTGCCCCTGCTGCATGCGCTGGGCGGCTGGCTGGGCTGGCTGGCCTTCGGGTGCTCGCCCACCTACCGCCGTCGTCTGCTGGCGCACGCGCGGCTGGCTGGCGTGACGACGGGCACCACCCTGGCTGCCGTGGCCGAGGCAGGCAAACTGGTGACCGAACTGCCGCGCCTGTGGCTGGGTCCGCCGGTGCGCGTGGGCTGGGAAGGGGCCGCCCACATCGAGGCGGCGCACGCCCATGGTCGAGGCGTGCTTTTTCTCACGCCGCACCTGGGCTGTTTCGAAATCACCGCACAGGCTTACGCGCAGCGTTTCGGTGCGCACCGGCCCATGACGGTGCTGTTCCGGCCGGCCCGCCAGCCCTGGCTGCAAACCCTGGTGGCCCGCTCGCGACAGCGGCCCGGCCTGCAGACCGCGCCGACCACCCTGGCCGGTGTCAAGCAGCTCATCAAGGCGCTCAAGGCTGGCGAGGTGGTGGGCCTGTTGCCCGATCAGGTGCCGCCGCACGGCCAGGGGGTCTGGGCGCCGTTCTTCGGCCGCCAGGCCTACACCATGACGCTCTCGGCCCGTCTGGCCCATGCCGCCCATGCCCAGGTGCTGCTGGCCTGGGGTGAACGGCTGCGCTGGGGAAGGGGGTTTCTTGTGCATGTGCGACCCTATGACGAGGCGGCCTGGGGGCCGTTGTCCGAAGATGCTGTCACGGCCGCCTGCCAGATCAATCAGGCCATGGAAGACCTGGTGCGCGAGTGCCCGCGACAGTACCTCTGGTCTTACGACCGGTACAAGTCTCCGGCCAGACCGGCCGTTGTCGCTGACGCGCCGTCTGCGACCTGAGTGCAGACCCGTGCCATGAGCCTGTCCCAAGGTCTGAAATCGCTGCGCAAGCCCATCGCCGAGCGTTGGGGCAACGCCCTGGGCCTGGCGCTGATGCGCCTGCTGGCCCGCTGGCCGCTGCCCTGGGTACGGGCGATGGGATGGCTGTTTGGCACGGTGCTGCACGCCGTGGCGGGCCGGCGGCGGCGCATCGCACGCACCAACTGGGCGCTGTGTTTCCCCGACGTGCCCGAGGCGCAGCGCCATGCCGCTGTGCGCCGTCATTTCGTGCGCTTTGCGCAGGCCTGGCTGGACCGCAGCTGGCTCTGGCACGGTTCACCCGATACGGTGCGTCGCCGCCTGCGCCTGAGCGGCGCGGTGGAGTTGCTGGCCGGGGCCAGGCCCACGGTGATCTTCGCCCCGCACTTTGTCGGGCTGGACGCCGGCTGGACCGCCCTGACCTCACAGCTGGAAAGGCGTTTTTGCACCATCTACGCCGAGCAGCTGAATCCGTCGGTGGACCGCTGGATCCTGGCCGGACGGCAGCGTTTCGGGCAGGTCCACATCGTGCCGCGCCGACAGGGACTCAAGCCGCTGGTGGCGGCGCTTCGCGCAGGCGAGCTGCTGTACCTGCTGCCCGACATGGATTACGGCGCCGCCGATTCGGTGTTCGTGCCCTTCTACGGCGTGCCGGCGGCCACCGTCACCTCGCTGTCGCGTTTTGCGCGGCTGGCCCGGGCGCAGGTGGTGCCGGTCGTCACCCGCTTGACACCGCAAGGCTACGCGGTGACGGTGTTGCCCCGATGGGCGGACTACCCCACCGATGACCCTGTGGCCGACACGGCCCGCATGAATGCCCTGCTGCAAGACATGATCGCCACCATGCCCGAGCAGTATTTCTGGGTACACAAGCGCTTCAAGACCCGCCCACCCGGGCAGGCACGGCTCTACGGCCGCGATTGAACGTCGCTGCCCAGGTCAGTCCAGCGATTCGGGTTCGGTTTCTGCCAGGACAGCACCGGGCTCGGGGTGTGTCCATTGCCAGAGCAGCCGTGCCACATCGTCCAGCCCCTGTTTCTTGAGGGCTGAAAACAGCAGTGCCTGACCACCGGCGCACTGCAGGCGCGCGATGGACAGCGCCTTCTGCGCTTCGGCACGGGTGAGCTTGTCGGCCTTGGTCAGCAGGATGAGGAACTGCAGTCCCTCCTGTACCCGGGGCCGGATCACGTCCAGCAGGGCCTCGTCGAGTTCGGTCAGGCCCAGACGCGGGTCACACAGCAGCACCACCCCCTTGAGGTTCTCCCGGGTGACCAGGTAGTTGGCCATCACGCGTTGCCAGCGCAGCTTGGCTTCCTGCGGAACGGCGGCATACCCGTAGCCGGGCAGGTCGGCCAGCACGGCGTCGGTCTGGCCCTGTTTGCCCAGCGAAAACAGGTTGATCGCCTGCGTGCGACCGGGCGTCTTGGACGCAAAGGCCAGCCGCTTTTGCTGGGTCAGCGTGTTGATGGAGGTGGATTTGCCGGCATTGGACCGACCGACGAAGGCGATTTCCGGCACCTCCAGCGCCGGCAGGTGCTCCAGCTGGGGGGCGGTGGTCAGAAAACGCGCCGTATGCAGCCAGCCATGCATGCGCTTGATGTCCTGGGCGTCCGGGGACGCCGGGGTGCGCGGGGAAGAGGAGGGTGTGGACAGGGCGGGCTTGTGTGGGTGTGTCATGTGGGGAATCCGGTGGGACATTGTAAAATCAGCAGGTTATCCGTCAGCAACCCGTCATTCACTCGACGCGTCCCCCGCGACGCAGCCCCGACATGAAATTGCCCGTCTCTCTGCTCCTCGCGGCCAGCGCCGCTGTCCTGTCGTTCAGCGTTCAGGCCCAGTCGGCCAAGCCAGACGTCGCCAAAGGTGCTGCGTTTTACGGCCAGATGTGTGTGGCCTGCCACGCAGCCGACGGCAACTCGGCCATCGCTGAAAACCCC
This sequence comes from Hydrogenophaga sp., assembly GCA_046074205.1. Lineage (GTDB taxonomy): Bacteria > Pseudomonadota > Gammaproteobacteria > Burkholderiales > Burkholderiaceae_C > Hydrogenophaga. Next base: position 21,136 of record JBJTNV010000071.1, on the reverse strand, counting down.
AAGCTCGCCCAGCAGCACCCCGAGTACCTGGTCAAGCAGCTCAAGGAGTTCAAGGAAGGCAAGCGCGTCAGTGCCGTGATGCAGGGCTTTGCCTCGGCTTTGTCGGACGAGGACATGCGCAACATCGGTTTCTGGCTGGCCACGCAGAAGGCTGTGCCGGGCGTCGCCACCAACAAGGAGACCGTCCGTCTGGGTGAACGCATCTACCGCGGCGGCATTGCGGATCGCCAGATCGCGGCCTGCGCCGGCTGCCACAGCCCCAACGGAGCGGGCATTCCGGCCCAGTATCCGCGGCTGTCAGGCCAGCATGCGGCTTACACCGAAGCCCAGCTCAAGGCTTTCCGTGATGGCAGTCGCCACAACAATGCCCAGATGACGGGCGTTGCCGCCAAGATGAACGACCGCGAAATCAAGGCGGTGGCCGACTACATCGCCGGCCTGCGCTGATCTGCGGTGGACGTTTCCCCCGCTGATGGCGGGGATATAAGTCGTCATTAATATTTGATGACACCATGCGGGTTTTCCAAAGCGATCCGCATTGAACTGCCAAGACCTTTCAGTATCTCAGCAGGGCGTGATCCGGGTGTTCCCCGCTCCGCCCTGTTTGTTTTTTCCGGCGCCTTCATGACCGCTTCCACTCAAGGCCTTCGCGTTCGAACCGGTTCGCGCCTCGCTGGCGAGCTGGTGGAACTGGTGTCTTCGATGCGCTTTGCCATCGCGCTGCTGACGGTGATCTGCATCGCCTCCGTCATCGGTACGGTGGTCAAGCAGCATGAGCCGCTGAACAACTATGTCAACCAGTTCGGCCCCTTCTGGTCCGACGTGTTCGGTCGCGCCGATATCTACACCGTTTACAGCGCCTGGTGGTTCCTGCTGATCCTGGCCTGTCTGGTGACCAGCACCAGCCTGTGCATCGTCCGCAACACGCCCAAAATCCTGGCCGACTTCAAGGCCTACAAGGAAAACATCCGCGAACAGAGCCTCAAGGCTTTCCCGCACCGTGCCGAAGGCTCGCTGGCCGAGGCGCCCGAGGCCGCCGCCCATCGCATGGGCCAGACCCTGCTGGGGTCGGGCTGGAAGGTCAGGCTGCAGTCCCGCGAGACGCCAGAGGGCGCCGGGTGGATGGTGGCCGCGAAGGCAGGGGCCGCCAACAAAGTGGGGTATCTGGCCGCGCACAGTGCGATCGTTCTGGTCTGTCTGGGGGGGCTGCTGGATGGCGACCTGGTCGTTCGCGCGCAGATGTGGTTTAACGGCAAAACGCCGTACGCCGGGGGGGGGCTGATCGCCGATGTGGCGCCGCAGCACAGGCTGTCACCGGCCAACCCGACCTTTCGTGGCAACTTGCTGGTGACCGAAGGCACCAGCGCCGGCACCGCCATTCTCAGCCAGGCCGATGGCGTGCTGCTCCAGGATCTGCCCTTTTCCGTCGAGCTCAAGAAATTTATCGTCGAGTACTACGACACCGGCATGCCCCGGCTGTTTGCCAGCGACATCGTGATCCACGATCACGAAACCGGCGAGAAAAAGGATGCGCGCGTCGAGGTCAACCACCCCGCCAGCCACCGTGGCATCAACATTTACCAGTCCAGTTTTGACGACGGTGGATCGCGTGTGAGGCTCAAGGCGGTTCCGATCAACGGGCCGGTCCAGGCCTTCGAGGTGTCCGGCACCATCGGCAGTTCGACCGCCCTGAGCAACGGCGACGAGAAGCTCACGCTGGAATACGCCGGCCTGCGCGTGATCAACGTGGAGAACATGGGGGGCGGTCAGGATGTGCGGTCCGTGGACCTGCGCAGCACGCTGCAGGCGCAGCTGGGCGCCGCCCACAAGACCTCGGGCGAGAAGACGCTGCGCAATGTCGGTCCCAGCATCACCTACAAGCTGCGCGATGCGGCTGGCCAGGCGGTGGAATACCACAACTACATGCTGCCGCTGGACATGGACGGCGGGCGTGTGTTCCTGCTGGGCATGCGCGAGGCGCCGTCGGAGCCCTTCCGCTACCTGCGTGTCCCCGTGGACGAGCAGGATGGGCTGGATGGCTTTGTGCGCCTGCGTGCCGCGCTGGCGGATCCGGTGTTGCGCGAGCAGGCCATTCGCCGCTATGCGGTCAGCGCAGTCGAAGGGGGTAACCCCCAGCTGTCGGAGGCGTTGCAGCAGTCTGCCGGACGCGCGCTGGGTCTGTTCGCTGGTGCCGAAGCGGTGCCGAACGTTGCGGGCGGGCCGGCGGTCAAAGGCGGTTTGCCGGCGGTGTCGGCTTTTCTCGAGGCCAATGTGCCCGCAGCCGAGCGGGAGCGGGCCAGCGATGTGCTGGTGCGTATCCTGAACGGCACCTTGTTCGAACTGATGCAGCTCGCTCGTGAGCGTGCCGGTCTTCCGCCGTTGCCGCAGGACGAACGCACCGTGAACTTCATGCGGGGTGCGGTGCTGGCGCTCAGCGACGCCTTCTACTATCCGGCCCCGATGACGTTCCAGCTCCAGGATTTTGAGCATGTGCAGGCCAGTGTCTTTCAGGTCGCCCGTGCACCGGGACAGAGCATCGTCTACCTGGGGTGCGTGTTGCTGATCGTGGGCGTTTTTGCCATGCTGTACGTTCGCGAGCGGCGTCTGTGGGTCTGGCTGGCCCCGTTGCCCGGGGGGGCGGCGCAGGCCACGATGGCGCTGTCCTCAAACCGCAAGACCATGGATGCCGACCAGGAATTCGAGACCTTGACAACCCAACTGCTGAAGGTGAGCGCATGAACACCGCATCCCAAACCATCGAGCTCAAGCGCAGCGGCCGCGGCGCCGGCCTGCAGCCCGGATATCTGGCCCGCCGCAACCTGCTGGACTGGCTGTTCGCTGCATTGGTGCTGGCCGGTACGGCGTGGGCATTTTTACGCTATGGCGGCGCCATGGATGTGTATGAAAAATGGATCCTGGCCGGTACCGCCCCCTCGCTGGTCTGGCTGGGCTGGTTCTGGCGACCGCTGCGCACCCTGATGGTGGTGGTGGCGGCGCTCTCGCTGCTGGGTATCCAGCTCTACCAGACCCCCGCGGGCGTGGCCGACCTGGCGCGGGCCGATCAGGTTTTTCTGCTGAAGTATTTCCTCTCCAGCCAGTCCGCCATCCTGTGGATGAGCGTGTTGTTCTTCATGAGCACGCTCTTTTACTGGGTGGGCATGTTCAGCCGCGACGGCAGTACCTTTGAAGGTCTGGGTTCACGCCTGACCTGGGTGGCCGTGACGCTGGCGTTGGTGGGCACGATGGTGCGCTGGTATGAAAGCCACCAGATCGGGGTGGGCATCGGCCACATTCCGGTCAGCAACCTGTACGAGGTGTTCGTGCTGTTCTGCTGGATGACAGCGGCCTTTTATCTCTATTACGAAGCCCAGTACCAAACCCGCTCCATGGGGGCATTCGTGATGCTGGTGGTCAGTGCTGCGGTGGGGTTCCTGCTCTGGTACACGGTGGTGCGCGAAGCCGGCCAGATCCAGCCGCTGGTGCCGGCCCTGCAAAGCTGGTGGATGAAGCTGCACGTACCAGCCAACTTCATCGGCTACGGGACGTTCGCCATTGCGGCCATGCTCGCTTTCGCCTACCTGATCAAGCAGAGTGCGTCCGAAACGCGATGGTACAAACTGGCCCCGCTGTGGTTGCTGGGCCTGGTGTTGTGTCTGGAGCCCATCGTTTTCCGCCAGTCAGCCATGGACAAGAGTGGCAGTTACTGGTTTGTTTACTTTGGTGTCTCTGCGCTGATCGTGGCCACCATCATGTTCGGCCGGCGCCGCATCGCTGCACGTCTGCCGGCGCTCGACGTGCTGGACGACGTGATGTACAAGGCCATCGCCGTCGGTTTCGCCTTCTTCACCATAGCCACCGTGCTGGGTGCCTTCTGGGCGGCTGAAGCCTGGGGTGGCTACTGGAGCTGGGACCCGAAGGAAACATGGGCCCTGATCGTCTGGCTCAACTACGCCGCCTGGCTGCACATGCGCCTGATGAAGGGGCTGCGCGGAACCGTGGCCGCCTGGTGGGCACTGGTGGGGCTGGCGGTGACCACCTTCGCTTTCCTCGGTGTCAACATGTTCCTTTCGGGGCTGCACAGCTACGGCGAACTCTGATCATCGGTGCCATGGCTGACGAGAACACCCCGCCACGGCGGGGTGTTCTGTTGGAGCACACGGCGGTGACGGAAACTTTGCAAGACTCGGGGTTCTCTTACGCCCATCAGCCCTCCAGAGGTTCCCATGCTCATCCGTTCACAGGACACCGGCTTCCAGCACCCACTCGCCAGCGAGATCACCCCGCGCAGCGTTGGTCTGGGGCGACGTCAATGGCTGCATCGACTGGCGCTTGGAGCGGGGGGCGCCGCCCTGGCGGCCTGGGCCGCCCGTGACGCACTCGCACAAACCGGCGTGGCACGCCCGAACCGCCTGACGGCCTTGCCCGGGGTGGCCTCCCGCGTGCCGGGTGCACAAACGGTGGAGAAGATCACCGATTACGCGCACGCGAGCACCTATAACAACTTCTACGAATTTGGCACCGACAAGTCTGACCCCGCCGCGCATGCGGGCGCCATGAAGACGCGTCCCTGGACGGTGACGGTTGAAGGGCTGGTGAACAAGCCCCGCACCTACGGTATCGACGAGCTGATGAGGCTCGCACCCATGGAGGAACGCATCTACCGCCTGCGCTGTGTCGAAGGCTGGTCGATGGTCATTCCCTGGGTGGGCTATTCGCTGGCTGAACTGATCCGCCAGGCAGAGCCGCAGGGCAGCGCGAAGTATGTGGAATTCGTGACCCTGGCCGACCGGGAGACCATGCCCGGCCTGCGGTCCAGCGTGCTGCTCTGGCCGTATGTCGAGGGGCTGCGCATGGACGAGGCCCGTCATCCGCTGACATTGCTGGCCTTCGGCATGTATGGTGAGGTGCTGCCCCACCAGAACGGCGCACCGGTGCGGCTGGTGGTGCCCTGGAAATACGGGTTCAAGAGCGCCAAGTCGTTGGTGGCGATCCGCTTCGTCGAGAAGGAACCCAGGACCGCCTGGACCATCGCGGCGCCGCAGGAATACGGTTTCTATTCGAACGTGAACCCCGACGTGCCGCATCCGCGCTGGAGCCAGGCCAGCGAACGCCGCATTGGCGATGGCGGCGGGCTGTTCGCGCCCCGTCGCAAGACCGAACGATTTAACGGGTATGGCGCGCAGGTCGGTCAGCTGTACGCCGGTATGGACCTGCGCAAGTTCTACTGATGTGATGGACCGTGTGCTGGCACATCCGGTCACCCGGCGGCTGGTCTTCGTGCTGTTTCTGCTGCCGGCAGCCTGGCTGATACGCGCTGCGGTGAGCGACCAACTCGGGGCCAACCCGGCTGAAGCCCTGATCCGGGGGCTGGGGGACTGGTCATTGCGAGTCCTGGTGCTGGCGCTGGCCATCACCCCGTTGCGTGTGACCGGCGGCTGGTTGCAGCTGGCACGCTACCGACGCATGACGGGTCTGTTCGTTTTTTTCTACGCCTGCCTGCACGTGCTCGCCTACGCCTGGTTCGACATGGGGCTGGTGTGGTCCGACATCGTGGCCGATGTGCCCAAACGCCCATTCATCCTGGTCGGCTCGCTGGCCTGGTTGCTGCTGCTGGTCATGGCCGTCACATCGTTCAACCGAGTCGTGCGTTGGTTGGGCGCTGCCCGTTGGCAGGCGCTGCACCGCAGCGTTTACGCCATTGCCGTGCTGGCGGTACTGCACTTGTTCTGGATGCGTGCCGCCAAGAACGACTTTACCGAGGTCGCCCTCTATGCGGCCGTGCTGGGCGGTCTTCTGCTCTGGCGCCTGTGGCGACGCCGGCAGGTGTGGGTCAAGGCAGGGACGCCGCGGTAACCGGCGCAGAGGCCGGAGGCGCAGCGCTGTTCAGCGCCGGGGGGGCGGGCGGTGAGGGCAGATACAGGGGGCCTTTCTGGCCGCAGCCGGCGAGCAGTGCCACCGCGCTGCAGCACCCCAGCCAGCGCATGACCCTGCCCGACGCTGGTCGGGGACGCTTGCCTAGAATGACCGTATCCGAGTTCATTCGCCGCATTCTAATGACCGACACCGAATACCTGGACCGAGCCGAAGCCTTGCTGCGTGCTGTCGAGCATGCCTGCGACCGCATCAACGACGAGACCGATGCAGACATCGACAACCAGCGGGTGGGCGGCATGATCACGCTGACCTTTGCCAATCGCAGCCAGATCATCATCAACCTGCAGAAACCGCTGCAAGAAGTCTGGCTCGCCGCGCGCTGCGGCGGCTTTCACTACCGGTGGGACGGACAGGCCTGGATGGACACCAAGGGCCAGGGCGAATTTCTGGCCAGCCTCGGCCGGTTTGCCAGCGAGCAGGCGGGCCAGGGCCTGGACTTCAGTTCTTGAACAGATCCAGGATGCTGCGCCGGTCCGCGCTGTCGGTGGGCGCGTCGGCAGGCATCGGGCGTCCCTCGCTGGTGCCCGGGCCCCGGTCTTGTGCCCCCAGCTGACGCACGCCATGACCGGGACCGTATTCTTCGTAGTACCACTCGCCGCCGGTCTGCACCACGCCGGCCGGAGCCGTGTAGCTGCTCACCGGCACGTTCTTGAGTGCTTCTGACATGAAGTCGATCCAGATGGGCAGGCTCAAGCCCCCCCCGGTCTCGCGACTGCCCAGGTTGCGCGGCGTGTCATAACCCACCCAGGCGGCCGCTGCAATGCTGGGCTGATAGCCGACAAACCAGGCGTCCATCGAGTCGTTGGTGGTACCGGTCTTGCCGTAGAGGTCCGGCCGTTTGAGGGTGGCCTGGGCGCGGGCTGCGGTACCGCTGAGGGTGATTTCCTGCAAAAGGCTGTTCATCAGGAACGCGTTGCGCGCATCAATCACGCGGTCTTCCTCGCTGGCCGGCCGTTCGGGAGCCCGGTACAGCAGCTTGCCGCGGCTTTCACTGACCTGGGTGATCAGCTGGGGCGTGACCCGCAAGCCCCCATTGGCAAAGACCGCGTATGCGTTGACCATTTGCAGGGGGGTGACAGAGCCCGCACCGAGAGCCATCGTCAAATAGGGCGGGTGCTTGTCGGCCTCGAAGCCGAAGCGGGTGATCCAGTCCTGGGCGCTCTGTGCGCCCACCACCTGCAGCACCCGGATCGAAACCATGTTTTTCGATTTGGCCAGGGCCCGCCGCACCGACATGGGTCCTTCGAACTGGCCATCGTAGTTTTTGGGTTCCCACGGCTTGCCGCCGGTGGTGTCGGCATCGAAGAACAGGGGGGCATCGTTGACCACGGTGGCGGGCGTGACGCCTTTTTCGAGTGCCGCCGAGTAGATGAAGGGTTTGAAGCTTGAACCCGGCTGGCGCCAGGCCTGCGTGACGTGGTTGAACTTGTTCTTGCGGAAATCGACTCCGCCCACCAGCGCCCGCAGGGCACCGTTGTGCGGATCGATCGCCACAAAAGCCGCTTCCACCTCCGGCAGCTGGGTGAGGCGCCAGGTCTTTTCGTCGGCCCGGACGACCCGGATCACAGCGCCCGGCCGTATGCGGATGTTGGGACCGGCCTTGTCCGAAAGGCCGGACGCGCCCGGACGCAGACCCTCACCCGTGATCTCGAACGGCTCCCCGTCCTGACGAACGGCCAACACCCGTTTCGGGCTGGCTTCCAGCACGACGGCGGACAGCAAATCGTCGTTGTCGGGTTGTTCATTGAGGACTTCATCCACGGCGTCATCCCGCGCAGGGCCCGGGGGCGGCAGATCGATGAATCGTTCCGGCCCGCGGTAGATCTGGCGCCGCTCGTACTCCAGGATGCCCTTGCGCACGGCCCGGTAGGCTGCGACCTGTTCGTTGGCTCGCAGGCTGGTGGTGACGTTCAATCCCCGCGTGTAGGCCTCGTCGCCGTACTGGGCAACCATGGCCTGACGCACCATTTCCGCAGCGTATTCGGCATGCACCCTGTGTTCCACACCCGTGCGCTGCAGCTTCAGCGGTTCCCGTTTGGCGGCTTCGGCTTCGGCGGCGGTGATGAAGCCGTTCTCCTGCATGCGTTCGATGATGTGCAGCTGCCGAGCACGGGCGCGTTTGGGATTGGAAATGGGGTTGTAGGCCGACGGCGCCTTGGGCAGGCCGGCCAGCATGGCGGCCTCCGCGATCGTCACGTCCTTGAGCGCCTTGCCGAAATAGGTCTGGGCGGCGGCGGAAAAACCATAGGCCCGCTGTCCGAGGAAGATCTGGTTCATGTAGATCTCCAGAATCTGCTCTTTGGTCAGCAGGTGCTCCAGTTTGAAGGTCAGCAACACCTCATAAATCTTGCGCATGTAGGTTTTGTCCGCCGACAGGTAGACGTTGCGCGCGACCTGCATGGTGATCGTCGAGGCGCCCTGACTCTTGGCTTGTCCCAGGTTGGCCAGTGCCGCGCGCAACATGCCGCGGTAATCCACACCGTTGTGCTCGAAGAAGCGGGCATCCTCGATGGCCAGCACGGCATGCTTCATGACATCGGGGATTTCACGGATCGTCAGCAGGTTGCGCCGCTCCTCGCCGAACTCGCCCATCAGCGTGCCGTCGGCGGTGTAGACGCGCAGGGGCAGTTTGGGCCGGTAGTCGGACAGATCCGCCACGTCGGGCAGGTTGGGATAGGCCACCGCCAGTGCCACACCGATCACCAGCAGCAGGGACACGGCGCCGGCCAAGGCGAGGCTGGCCAGCACCGTCGCCATCCGCATCAGCCAGTGAACAGGCCCTTGCGCCGGACTGCCAGTGCGTTCAGGGGAGCGGGCGGCAGGGGTGTGATCGGGCGGCATGCGTGGGGCGTGGGAAATGGGACATTATAAAAATGGGCTCTCACTCGGGCGAGCGCACCCATTGGCCATTGTGCGGCCTGGCGCTGCCGGCGCCAGTTGCCGCCAGCGGCGGTGGCGCGGTGGCGTCAGATGACGATCAGAGACCACAGCACCTCACCCATTTGTGGGCCCGCGCGGAGGGCTGGCCCGAAAAAATGGTGCAACGGCCAGGATCACGGCGTGTGTTGTGGCTGGGGCTGTTTTTCGGAGGGCTCTTGAATGGCGCTGGCTTCATGGTTCGGGCGGATGCCCGAACCCTTGCTCGGTGTGGACGTTGGATCGTCCAGCATCAAGCTCGTGGAACTGGGGCGTCGCCGCGACGGCCGGCTGGTGCTGGAGCGGCGTGCGCTGGAGCCACTGGCCCGGGGCTGGATGGTCGATGGCAATGTCGAACAGTTTGATGAGGTGGCGCAGGCATTAAGGCGTGCCGTGCGTGCCAGCGGTACCCGCACGCGAAACGCCGCGATGGCGCTGCCCCTGGCTTCGGTGATCACCCGAACCATCGTCATGCCTGGCGACCGCTCTGACACGGAACAGGTCGCACATGTCTGGAGCGAGGCGGAGCGCTACCTGCCTTTCGCGCTGGATGAGGCCAGTCTGGACTTTGCTGTGCTCGGACCGGCGTCCGCACCGGGCGGCAACGTCGATGTGACGATCGTGGCATCGCGCGAGGAAAAGGTCTCGGATCGCCAGGGGCTGGCGGAGGTGGCCGGTCTTCAGGCTGTGATCATGGATGTCGACGCTTGCGCGAGCCGCCGGGTGGCCGGACGCATGATCTCAACACCGTCAGCCGGGCCTGCGCAAGCCCTGGTGGCGCTGTTTGACATCGGCATGCAGCGCTCCTGCCTGCAGGTGTTCCGCCATGAAACGCTCCTGCACGAACGCGAGCACGGATTTGGCGGTGTCCACATGACACAGCTCATCGTGGAACGGTGGGGTGTTTCGGCCCATGAAGCCGATGCCATGACAGACCGGGTGGCGCTGCCGGATGAAAGCCTGGGGGCGGTCTATGAAGCCTTCAATGAGCACATGGCGCAGGAAATGGCGCGGGCGCTGCAGGTCTTTTTTGCCAGCACACCCTACAACCGGGTGGACCATGTCCTGCTGGCGGGTGCGAGTGCGGCTGTGCCGGGCCTGGCGGCGTGGGTGGGCCAGCGGGCGCAATGCCACTGCCAGGTGGTCCATCCCTTTGAGGGCATGGCGCTGTCTGCCCACGTACAAGGTCTGGGCATTGTGCAGAACACGAGCGCTTTTGTGACCGCGACCGGACTGGCCATGCGGAGGTTCTGCCAGTGATCGCCATCAACCTGTTGCCTTATCGCGAGATGGCCCGTCAGCGGCAACGCAAACGGTTCTGGACGCAGTTGGGGTGTGCAGCGTCGGTCGGCACGCTGGTGTGTGCGGCGGGTTTCGTCTGGTACCAGGAACAGCTGGCCGTGCAGCAGGCGCGCAATCGCTTGCTCTCCCGTGAGCTCGCCCGGCTGGACGAAGGGATCCGGGGGGCTGCTGCCCTGCGCGACCGGCTGGCAGCGCTGCGATCCCGGCAGGCCGATCTGCAGGCCGTGCAGGACAGCCGCTGGCGACCGGTGTGGCTGCTGGATGAGTTGGTCGAGCACGTGCCAGAGGGCCTTCGCCTCATCAGCCTGCGACGGGAAGGTGCACTGGTGTCACTGACAGGGGTGGCCCGGACGCCGCAGCGCGTGTCCGAACTGCTGCGCAAGCTCTCGCGTGAGGGCTCGCACCTGCACAGTCCCCAGCTTCTGGAACTCGTGGCCTTGCCGCCGGAGGGGTCGAACGCCACCGAGGCAGCGGGGTTGTCGAGTTTCACCATGCGGGTGAGCCTGCAGACCCCGGCCTCGCCGCCGCCGGCCAGTGCGGCGTCAGTCATGGCCGTGCCGGCTGCACGGTGAGCGGTGGTGGGTATGGCTCGGGTCCCCCAACACCTGCGCGCATGGGCGTCACTCAGCGGTATCCGGCAGCCGCTGTCCGGGATCGATCCCGTCGATCCGGCACTGTGGCCCGCCGTGCTCCGCCATGCGCTGAACACCCTGGTGTGCGTGGGTGTGGCGCTGACGCTATGGCTTGTCTGGCTTGCGCCACTGGACGAAGCACTGCTGGCTGATCGCGCGCAAGAGATGCAGTGGCGCGACGATTACCGCAGCAAGCTGGCGCACCAGGGAACACGGACCGTGCTGATGCGACACATGGAACAGTTGCAGCAGACCGTGGTGCTCCTTGAGCAGCCACTGTCCGCACCGGATGACATGGAGCGCGTGCTGTCTGACGTTCACCAGGCGGGTCTGGATCACCGGCTTCGTTTCGAACTCTTTCGTCCGGCACCCCCGCGTGTGAGCGCACAACTCGTCGAATGGCCGATCGCACTGCGTGTGGTGGGCCGCTATCACGACATTGCCCTGTTCCTGGCGGACCTTGCCAACTTTTCCCGTGTCGTGACGATCGATCCGATGTCACTGTCGTCAGCCAAGGGCTCTGGCGGTCTGCTGGTTCTGGAAGGCACGGTCACGACGTTTCGCCACCCCGATCCGCCCGGTAGCGCGCAGCCAGACCGTCCGGACGTCAGGGAGAAGCCCTCTGACAGGGGGCGCCGGTGAGTCGCTGTCCGGTTGCAGGATTGCTAGGGGTGGCCTGGATGGTCATTCTGGGGGCTTGCACTTCAGCAGAACGCGACAGCCTGGACGAATGGATGCTGGCCCAATCCACCCCGCGGCTGGTCGAGTCCGAACCGTTGCCGCAGCTGCCCGGGCATGCGCCTGCGGTGTACCGGGGGCAAGGCACGGTGGATCCTTACAGCGAAGACAGGCTCTTGGCCGGCTCGCGGGGCCTGGCGAGCGCGCCGGCCAAGCCTGGGGCCGGGTCCCGACAGGCGCCACCCCCGCCCTTGCAAACCCATGCGCTGGAGACCATGGCCATGGTGGGCAGTTTGCGTTCGCAGGGGCGGGCTGTGGCCATTGTCCGGGTGGAGAACCGGCTCTATGCGGTGGGGCCAGGCCAGTCTTTGGGCTTGCATGTCGGCAAAGTTGTCCGCGTATCGGACACATCGCTCGTCGTCGAAGAGGTGGTGGGCGAACCGGCAGGCCACACGCGCAAGCGTTCGGCCGTGCTGACCTTGCACGAGGAAGCATCTCCGTGAAGAACATGGTGGGGTGGAGCCGGTTTCGCTGCACCGTGCTGAGGGTGGTTTGGCACGGTGTGATCGTGCTGCTCATGTCGTGCCCGCTGGTCTGGGGCGCCACCGATCCGGACTGGTCCGACAAGCCCATGCAGGAGGGGGGCTCAGCGTCCATCGGTGGCGATCTGGCCGGTAGCGCCATGGCCAACGTCCCCTCGCAGCACGACCCGGTGGACGAGCTGTTGCACCGCCCACCCGCCCGTACCTATACCGGCGAAAAGCTGTCCCTTTACTTCCAGAACGTTGATGTGCGGGAACTGCTGCAGGTGGTGGCTGACTTCAACGGTTTTAACCTGGTGGTCTCGGACACCGTGCGCGGTGCGCTCTCGCTTCGCCTGCAGGACGTTCCCTGGGACCAGGCGCTGGACATCATCCTGCAGGCCCGGGGGCTGGACATGCGCAGGATCGGCCATGTCATGTGGGTGGCGTCCCGGGAGGACATCGCGTTGCGCGACAAGCAGGCACTGGAATCCAGCGCTGCTGTCGAAGGTCTGGTGCCCCTGCGGACCCAGGCTTTTCAGCTGAATTACGCCAAGGCTGCGGAGGTCGCATCCCAGATCGTTGCCACCGCTGGCGGTGGTTCGGCCGGAAGGGCGGGGGTGCGCGTGCTGTCGGCGCGGGGCAGTGTGATGGCAGAGCCCCGGACCAACCAGTTGTTTGTGTCCGACACGCCCGCCAGGCTGGTGCAAGTGCAGCAACTCATCGGCCGGCTGGACAGACCGGTACCTCAAGTGTTGATCGAGGCCCGCATCGTCGAAGCGGATGATGCCTTCGGCCGCTCCATCGGTGCACGCCTGGGTGGCAGTGACCAGCGTGGCGTGCGGGGAGGGACGGCAGGCTATGGACTGGGCGGTTCCAGCCGCATCGCCTGGGGAGGCAGCTACGACGCGGTGGCCTCGACCACCACCGAAAAGGCCAAGGCACTGGAGGCCGTGAACACGCAGTTTGTGAATCTCCCGTCGACCGGCCTGGGGGGGTTTGCCCCGGCTGCCTTCGCGGTTTCCTTGTTCAGTCCGACGGCCCACCGCTTCCTGAACCTCGAGATATCCGCGCTGGAGGCCGATGGCAAGGGCAAGCTGGTGTCCAGTCCGCGCGTGGTCACGGCCAACCAGGTCAAGGCCCTGATCGAGCAGGGCACAGAGTTCCCCTACCAGACCGCCACTTCCAGCGGTGCCACCTCGGTGGCCTTTCGCAAGGCCAATCTGAAGCTGGAGGTCACTCCGCAAATCACGCCAGATGGCAACATCATTCTGGATGTTGACGTGAACAAGGACAGCCGCGGCGAGACCACGGCGGCCGGCATCGCCATCAACACCAAGCACATCCAGACACAGGTGCTGGTGGAAAATGGCGGAACGGTGGTCATTGGGGGCATCTTCGAGCTGATTGAACGCGAGGACATCACCAAGGTACCTGTGCTGGGCGACATTCCCTTGCTGGGGCGGTTGTTCAAGAACACGTCCCGATCGTCGCGCAAGTCGGAGTTGCTGGTCTTTCTCACGCCGCGTGTGATGGATGACAAGGGTGCACGGGACTGAGTGCGTCGCCCCGGCCCGCGCACGCGGGTCGCCCCCTACACTGTCGACAAGGAATTCAAACCATGCCAAGGAAACCGCCTTTTCTCAGATCTGAAGACCCTGGCCGGGGGTGTCCGTGGTGACGTTGGCACTGGTGGGTCTGCCGGGTTCTGGCAAGTCCACTGTCGGGCGTCAGCTTGCCCGGCGGCTGGCGGTTCCCTTTTTTGACTCGGATCATGTGATTGAGCGGCGACTGGGATGCTCGATCCGCGAATTTTTCGAACGGGAAGGTGAAGACCGATTTCGTGATCTCGAGCAGGAAATCCTGGACGACCTCACGCGCGGCGGCTCCTGCGTGCTGTCCACGGGCGGAGGGGCTGTTCTGCGTGCCGCCAACCGGCAGAGGCTGCACGAGCGCGCACGGGTGGTGTATTTGCGCTCGACGCCAGAGGAGGTTTTTCGCCGGGTGCGGCACGACCGAAACCGGCCCTTGCTGCAGGTGGCCGATCCCCTGCAGCGCCTGCGGGAGCTCTATGCGGTGCGCGACCCCCTCTACCGCGAAACAGCGCATTTCGTCGTCGAGACCGGGCGCCCTTCTGTGGCCACGCTGGTCAACATGGTCATGATGCAACTCGAACTGGCCGGAGAGCTGCCTGCCATGGTGGACGGCGGGGAGCCGCCGCCGGCAGCCTGATCGTGCACACCGTCGGCAAGCCCTAAACTTGGGACCATGCCGACCCCGACGACCGATCCCTTTTCCGCCGTATCCGTCCAGCCTGTCGAGATCGCCCTGGGCGAACGCAGCTACCGCATTGACATCGGCTGTGGCCTGCTGGATGCGCCATCCAGTTTCGAGGGCCTGCCCAAGGCCAGCAGCGCGCTGATCGTCAGCAACACGACGGTGGCACCGCTGTACCTGCAACGCCTGGAGACGGCGCTGTCTGGCCATTACCCGCACGTGCACCGTGTCGTGCTGCCCGATGGCGAGGCTTACAAAACCTGGTCGTCGCTCAACCTCATTTTTGACGCGCTCCTGTCGCAGGGGTGTGATCGCAAGACTGTGCTGTTTGCCTTGGGCGGTGGCGTGGTAGGCGACATGACGGGTTTCGCCGCTGCCAGCTACATGCGGGGTGTGCCGTTCGTGCAAGTGCCCACCACGTTGCTGGCGCAGGTGGATTCTTCGGTGGGGGGCAAGACGGCCATCAACCACCCTCTGGGCAAGAACATGATCGGCGCCTTCTACCAGCCGCAGCGCGTGATCTGCGACCTGGACACCCTCTTGACGCTGCCGCCACGGGAGCTCAGCGCCGGCCTGGCGGAGGTGATCAAGTACGGGCCGATTGCCGACATGGATTTTTTCGAGTGGATCGAAGCGAATGTCGATGCACTGATGGCACGCGACCCGATGACGCTCGCGCATGCCGTGCGGCGCAGTTGTGAAATCAAGGCTGCGGTGGTGGGGCAGGACGAACGCGAATCGGGCCTGCGCGCGATCCTGAACTTTGGGCACACCTTTGGTCACGCCATCGAGGCCGGGCTGGGCTATGGCCAGTGGTTGCACGGCGAGGCGGTGGGATGCGGCATCGTCATGGCCGCCCGTCTGTCGGCACGCCTGGGGCTGGTGGAGGATGCATTCGTTGAACGCTTGCATCGCCTGGTGCACCGCGCCGGACTGCCGGTGATCGCACCCGTGCTCGACACGAGCGACAACGTCGGGCGCTACCTGGCGCTGATGCGTGTGGACAAAAAGGCGGAGGCCGGAGAGATCAAATTCGTGCTGATCGACGGTCCCGGGCGTGCCGTGGTCCGCGGAGCGCCGGACGCGTGGGTGGCTGCGGTGATTGGCGAGAGTTGCAGCGCATGACCGTTTTGCCCGCTGGCCCGAGTACCGGGTTGGCGCCCTACGCCAGTGATCCCGCCTTCAGCCGTGGCAGGCGGTTTCAGGAACCAGAGGCGCCCACCCGCACCGCCTTCCAGCGCGACCGTGACCGCATCATCCACAGCACCGCCTTCCGGCGACTGGTATACAAGACGCAGGTGTTCCTCAATCACGAGGGCGATCTGTTCCGCACCCGCCTGACCCACTCGCTGGAGGTGGCGCAGCTGGCGCGCAGCATGGCACGCGCGCTGCGACTCAATGAAGATCTGGTCGAGGCCATTGCCCTGGCTCATGACCTGGGGCATACCCCTTTCGGACATGCCGGACAGGACGCCCTGAACGCTTGCATGCAGGACTTGCAGCCGGATGCACCCGGTGGGCCCGAGGCGAGGGCCTGGGGTTTTGAGCACAACCTCCAGAGCCTGCGGGTGGTGGATGAGCTGGAGGAGCGATATCCGTCGTTTGACGGGCTGAACCTGTGCTTCGAGACGCGCGAGGGCATTCTCAAGCACTGCTCGCCAGCCCATGCGCGGCGTCTTGACGAGCGGGAGCCGGGCGGCGTGGCCACCCGTTTCCTGCTCGGCGGTTCGCCTTCCCTGGAGGCGCAGTTATGCAACCTGGCCGATGAGATCGCTTACAACGCGCATGACATTGATGATGGTGTGCGCTCGGGTCTGCTGACGATGGAACAACTGGCCGAAGTACCCCTGTTTGAGCGGTACCGCCAGCGTGCGCTGGCGGCCCATCCCCGGCTGGGCGGTCGGCGCCTGCTGTTTGAGTCCATACGGCTGATGCTCAGCGACCAGGTGTATGACGTGATCGACACCACACGCGATCGCCTGACCGCCGCCCATGTGCGCAGTGCGGACGATGCCCGTCAACGCGCTGCACTGGTGGCGTTCTCCGACGGCATGCGTGCCGACTCGCGCCATCTCAAGGCCTTCCTGTTTCGCAACCTCTACCGCCATCCGCAGGTGGTACAGACCACCGACCGGGCGCGCCGCGTGGTCAGCGAGCTGTTTGCGCTGTACATGGAGCGGCCGCAGGAGTTGCCGCCAGCCCATGCGCGTGAGCCACGGCGCGCGCGCGCCGTGGCCGACTACATCGCGGGCATGACCGACCGCTTTGCCATCCGGGAGCATCAGCGGCTCAGCGGCTCGGTCCTGTTTGCCTGATGCCATGAGCGAAGGCCTGCACGCCGAGCACGCACCGATGGCCGTCCGGTCTGCTGCCCTGGTGGTGACGGTGGGTGTGAGCTCTGCCCTGCACATTGGCAAGCTGCCGGTGGCCATACCGGTCTTGCGGTCCGACCTGGGCCTGAGCCTCGTGCAGGCCGGTTTTCTGCTGTCGCTGGTGCAGCTTGCGGGCATGGCGATCGGCCTGATGGCAGGGCTGTCGGCCGACCGCCTGGGTCCCCGGCGGATCATGCTGGCCGGCCTGTTGCTGCTCGCCTGTGGCAGCGCAGCAGGAGCGTTCGCCGGTGATGTGCAGACCTTGTTGTGGACGCGCGTGCTGGAAGGCCTTGGGTTTTTGCTCGCCGTGCTGCCTGCCCCGGCGTTGCTGCGTCTGTGCGTACGGCACCCGCCCACGCAGGCCCGTTTCCTGGGTTGGTGGGGAGCATACATGCCGGTGGGTACGGCGCTGGCCTTGTTGCTGGGCGCTCCCCTGATCGGCTGGCTGGGTTGGCGGGGTCTATGGCTGCTGCTGGCGGGTCTGAGCATGCTGGCGGCCGTTGCGCTGGTCTCGACGGTGCCGGCGCACAGCGTGCAGGGTCCGCCCGCACAGCTGCGGCCAAGGCTGCGTCGAACGCTGACGGCAGCGGCTCCCTGGTGGATGGCGCTGGCTTTTTTCTGCTATTCCGGCCAATGGCTTGCCGTGGTCGGCTTTTTGCCCACCATCTACAGCGCGGCGGGCGTCACCGGCGCCGCGCTGGGCGTTCTCGGCGCGCTGGCGGCAGGCGTGAACATGGTGGGCAACATCGCGGCCGGGCGCCTGCTGGCACGTGGCTTCGGTCCGGGCGTTGTCATGGGCGTGGGCTATCTGTGCATGGCAGCGGGTGCATGGGGTGCATTCGGTGCGCAAGGGCACCCGGTGTGGCAGTACTTGGCGGTGTTGCTGTTTTCGTGCGTCGGCGGTCTGATCCCGGGAACCTTGTTCGGGTTGGCTGTGCGGCTGGCGCCCGGACCGGAAACGGTTTCCACCACGGTGGGCTGGATGCAACAATGGTCCTCGCTCGGCCAGTTCCTCGGTCCTCCGGTGGTGGCCTGGCTGGCTGTGCGGGCCGGTGGCTGGCACTGGACGTGGATGGTGACCGGTGTCTCATCCTTGGCCGGCCTGTGCTTGGCCTGGCGCCTGCAGGGCGCCTGGGCACAGGTTCGCCACGGTGCCTGGTCGTCGCGAGTTGATTGAACAGTCCTTGTCATGCATGTACCTGCCGCAGCCATCCGGGGTCGATGACTGCTCGTCAGGCGTCTGATCCTGTCACCCTCAAAAATCCCATGGCCCGTCTGCCCCGCCTAACCGTTGCCGGTTATCCCCAGCACGTCATCCAGCGTGGCAACAACCGGCAGCCTATCTTTCTCGACGACCAGGATCGCCAGTACATGTTGGCCCTGCTGGGCGAATACGCGCCGCTCATGGATGTGGCCCTGCACGCGTATGTGCTGATGGACAACCACTTTCACCTGTTGGCCACACCCGGGACGGCAGAGGGTTTGCCCAAGCTCATGCAGGCTGTCGGGCGCCGTTACGTGCGCCATTTCAACCATCGTCATGGACGCACGGGCACGCTCTGGGAAGGGCGTTACCGATCGACCGTGATCGAGACCGATCGCTATCTGTTGACCTGCATGGTCTATCTCGACCTCAATCCCGTACGGGCGGGGTTGGTGTCCCACGCGCGGGACTACCCGTGGTCCAGCCATGCCCATTGCATCGGTCTGCGTGTTGACCGGTTGGTGACGCCGCACCCTTTGTGGTGGGCGTTGGGGAATACGCCGTTTGCCCGTGAAGCCGCGTACGCCGAAATGGTGCATTCAGGCCTCAGCGTGGCGCAGCAGGGCGAGCTGACCGACGCCACCTTGCGGGGATGGGTGTTGGGAACGGACGGATTTGTGACGCAACTGCAGGCCCAGACCCCACGGCGGGTTCGTCCGAAGCGGCCAGGACGTCCGCCCAAGCTGTCCCCATCCGACTGATGCCGTCTCAAGGCCGCTGTGTGGCCACGCCATTTGCCCGGCCCTTTCAATCTGTCCCCAAATTAATTGAATGGAAGAATTTCATTTTTTAATTGGAATCTGACCCCAAATTTTCTGGTTGGCATTTTTGTTGCAACGCAGTAAGCTCCGCGTCCCGCGAGTTTTGTTTTTTGCCCCTGCAACGAGAAGGAAGCGCCATGACCACGGCAGCCGAACAGCAACAGTTCCAGCAACAAGGTCTGTACGACCCGACCAACGAGCACGATGCTTGCGGCGTCGGTTTCGTGGCCCACATCAAGGGCGAGAAGCGTCACGACATCGTGACCCAGGCGCTCAAGATCCTGGAAAACATTGACCACCGTGGCGCCGTGGGGGCCGATGCCCTGATGGGCGACGGTGCCGGCATCCTGATCCAGTTGCCCGACGCGTTGTACCGCGAGGAAATGGCCAAGCAGGGTGTGACCCTGCCGCCAGCCGGTGAGTACGGCGTCGGCATGATCTTCCTGCCCAAGGAGCATGCCAGCCGTCTGGCCTGCGAGCAGGAGATGGAGCGCGCCATCAAGGCCGAAGGCCAGGTGCTGCTGGGCTGGCGCGATGTGCCGGTCAACAAGGACATGCCCATGTCCCCGACGGTGCGCGAGAAAGAACCGATCATGCGACAGGTCTTCATCGGTCGCGGGGCCGATGTGATCGTTCAGGACGCGCTGGAGCGCAAGCTCTACGTGATCCGCAAGACCGCGAGTGCGCACATCCAGGCACTCAAGCTCAAGCACAGCAAAGAGTACTACGTGCCAAGCATGAGCAGCCGCACGGTGGTCTACAAAGGTCTGCTGCTGGCCGATCAGGTGGGTACCTATTTCCTGGACCTGCAGGACCCGCGCTGCGTATCCGCCCTGGGTCTGGTGCACCAGCGCTTTTCCACCAACACTTTCCCCGAGTGGCCGCTGGCCCACCCCTACCGTTACGTGGCGCACAACGGTGAAATCAACACCGTCAAGGGCAACTACAACTGGATGAAGGCGCGCGAAGGCGTGATGTCCTCGCCGGTGCTGGGTGCCGACCTGCAGAAGCTCTACCCGATCAGCTTCGCCGGCCAGTCCGACACGGCCACGTTCGACAACTGCCTCGAACTGCTGACCATGGCGGGCTACCCGATCAGCCAGGCCGTGATGATGATGATTCCCGAGCCCTGGGAACAGCACACCCTGATGGACCCGCGTCGCCGCGCGTTCTACGAGTACCACGCCGCCATGCTGGAGCCGTGGGACGGTCCGGCCTCCATTGTCTTCACCGACGGGCGCCAGATCGGCGCCACACTGGACCGCAACGGCCTGCGCCCCTCGCGCTACTGCATCACCGACGACGACCTGGTCATCATGGGGTCGGAGTCGGGCGTGCTGCCGATCCCGGAAAACAAAATCGTGCGCAAGTGGCGCCTGCAGCCCGGCAAGATGTTCCTGATTGACCTGGAGCAGGGCCGCATGATCGATGACGAGGAACTCAAGGCCAACCTCGCCAACAGCAAGCCTTACAAGCAGTGGATTGAAAACCTGCGCATCCGCCTGGACGACGTGGAACAGCCCGTGGCGGGTGAGGACGCCGTCGAGCATCCGGTGGTCCAGTCCGGACCGCAGTCCACCGGCGCCGAACACGTTTCGCCCGAGCTGCTGGACCTTCAGCAGGCCTTCGGCTTTACCCAGGAAGACATCAAGTTCCTGATGAGCCCCATGGCCGTCAACGGCGAAGAGGGCATCGGCTCCATGGGCAATGACAGCCCGCTGGCCGTGCTCTCGGGCAAGAACAAACCGCTGTACAACTACTTCAAGCAGTTGTTCGCCCAGGTGACCAACCCGCCCATCGACCCGATCCGCGAAGCGATCGTGATGTCGCTGGTGTCCTTTGTCGGTCCCAAGCCCAACCTGCTGGACATCAACCAGGTCAATCCGCCGATGCGGCTGGAAGTGAGTCAGCCGGTGCTGGACTTTACCGACATGGCCAAGCTGCGCAACATTGCGTCGGTCACGCAGGGCAAGTTCAAGAGCAAGACGCTGGACATCACTTACCCCGCCACCTGGGGCAAGGAAGGGGTGGAGGCCAAACTGGCTTCGCTGTGTGCCGAAGCGGTGGACGCCATCAAGGGTGGTGCGAACATCCTGATCATCAGCGACCGGGGTGTGAGCCGCACCCAGGTGGCCGTGCCTGCGCTGCTGGCGCTGTCGGCCGTGCACCAGCACCTGGTGCGTGAAGGCTTGCGCACCACTGCGGGCCTGGTGGTGGAAACCGGCACGGCGCGAGAAGTGCACCACTTCGCCGTGCTGGCCGGCTACGGCGCCGAAGCCGTGCACCCCTACCTGGCGATGGAAACGCTCGCAGCGATCCACCAGGAACTGCCGGGCGACCTGTCGGCCGAGAAGGCCATCTACAACTACGTCAAGGCGATTGGCAAGGGCCTGTCGAAGATCATGTCCAAGATGGGCGTGAGCACCTACATGAGCTACTGCGGTGCCCAGTTGTTCGAGGCCATCGGCCTGAACAGCGG
>JBJTNV010000070.1:0-16989 GCA_046074205.1 Hydrogenophaga sp. | reverse complement strand
TCAAGGGGGCGGCGCTGGCGGCCCGGCAAAGCCGGTTCCGCGGCGCCCTGGGTTTTGTCTGTAGCGCTCGACCATGCGTGCTGACCAACTTCTTGTCGATCGCGGCCTGGCCGCGTCGCGCTCGCAGGCCCAGCGGCTGATCGCTGCGGGCGTGCGCTGGCGCTTGCCCGGCAGCGACTGGAAGGTCGTGGCCAAGAACGGCGAGGAGTTGCGCGAGACGGTGGCGCTGGAGCTGCTGGACACGGCCGAGTCGCGCTTTGTCTCACGCGGCGGCCTCAAGCTCGACGGCGCGCTCGTGCACTGCGGCCTGGACGTGACCGGCCTGCGCTGCCTCGATGTAGGCCAGAGCAGCGGGGGTTTCACCGACTGTCTGCTGCAGCGCGGTGCCGCGCAGGTGGTGGGTGTGGACGTCGGGCAGGGCCAGTTGCACCCGACGCTGCGCAGCAATCCGCGCGTGGTCTGCATCGAGAAATGCAACGCGCGCGAGTTGACGGCGCAGCAGCTGGTGGACGCTGGCGGTGAGTCGGCGGCGGCGCCGTTCGACCTGATCGTCGGTGACCTGTCCTTCATCTCGCAGACACTGGTGTGGCCGGCCATCGTGCCGCTGCTGAAGCCGGGCGCCAGCCTGCTGATGCTGGTCAAGCCGCAGTTCGAGCTGCAGCCGGGGCACATCGGCAAGGGTGGGCTGGTGAAAGACGCCGCGAGCTACGCGCTCGTGCAACCGCGCATTGCGCAGGCCTGCCAAGACAACGGCCTGCGGCTGCGGGAGTATTTTGAAAGCGCCATCACCGGCGGTGATGGCAACCGGGAGTTTTTTGTATGGGCCTGCCCCTGAGTTTCGAGTTCTTTCCGCCCAAGACGCCCGAGGGCGCCGAGAAGCTGCGTGTGGTGCGTCAGCAGTTGTACGCGCTGCAGCCCGAATTCTGCTCGGTGACCTACGGCGCCGGGGGTTCCACGCAGGATGGCACGCTGCAGACCGTGCAGGCCATCCTCGACGAAGGCCAACAGGGCGCGTCGCACTTCACCTGCGTCGGTGCCTCGCGCGAATCGGTGCGCGAGAAGCTGGCGCTGTTCCAGTCCATGGGCTTGCGCCGCCTGGTGGCGCTGCGCGGCGACCTGCCCAGCGGTTACGGCAGCATGGGCGAGTTCCGCTACGCGGCCGATCTGGTGGCCTTTATCCGCGCCGAGACCGGCGACCATTTCCACCTGGAGGTGGCGGCCTATCCCGAGATGCACCCGCAGGCCCGTTCGCCCGAGGCCGACTTGCAGGCGTACGCGGCCAAGGTCAGGGCTGGCGCCAGCTCGGCCATCACCCAGTTCTTTTTCAATACCGACGCCTACTTCCGCTTCGTGGACGACGCGCACAAGCTGGGCGCCGACGTGCCGGTGGTGCCGGGCATCATGCCCATCATCAACGCCAGTGGCCTGCTGCGTTTCGCCGAGAGCTGCGGCGCCGAGATCCCCCGCTGGATCCGACTGCGGCTGCAGGCCTTCGGCGACGACACGGAATCCATCAAGGCCTTTGGCCTGGACGTGACCACCGACCTGTGCGACCAGTTGCGCAATGCCGGTGTGCCGGCGCTGCACTTCTACACCATGAACCAGAGTGCGGCGACCCTGGACATCGTGCGCCGCCTGCGTCTGGGGTGAGGGTCGAGGGCTGCATGCGCGGGGGGCGGTTGATGCGTGCTGCGGGTGTCACGGCACTGTGTCTGTCGGTGCTTCTGGTCGCGGCCTGCACCGGCAGCGGGCCGTTGGCGCCGGGGGGCGCCGTGGCGCCGGTGCCCGCCCACATCGGACGGGATGTGCCAGCGCTGACCCTGACGGGTGCCGAACCACCGGCGCCGTTGTCCGCACCACCGGTCTTGCCCCCGACGGCGTTCACAGCAAACGAGCCCGTGCCGGTGGACGAGGCTGTGCTCGGCAAGGGCCTGGCCTCCTGGTACGGTCGCCGCTTTCAGGGGCGTCGCACCGCCAGTGGCGAACCCTACGACCGGCGAGCGTTCACCGCGGCGCACCGTACGCTGCCGATGGGCACGCGGGTGCGCGTGCGCAGCGTGGCCACCGGCCAGATGGTGGTGGTCCGCATCAATGACCGTGGTCCGGCCAGGCCCACCCGCATCATCGACCTGAGCGAGGCGGCCATCGAGGCCCTGGGTGTGCGGCACAGGGGCGTGACGGCCGTCGAACTCTTTGCGGAGTGACGCCGGTGCCGCCGTCCGGCGCAGCGGTGCGGGCGTGATTCAGCGCTCGTCGTAGCTCACCACCAGGCGGTCAGTGGTCGGACGGGCCTGGCAGCTCAACACAAAGCCTTGGTCGGTTTCCCAGGGTTCGAGCGTGAAGTTCTTGTCCATGGTCACCGCACCTTCCATCACCTTGGCGCGGCAGGTGCAGCAGACGCCGCCCTTGCACGACCAGGGCAGATCCAGGCCCGCGTTGAGTGCGACGTCGAGCACGTGCTCGTCCCGGTTCATGCGCAGGGCGTGCGTCTGGCCGTCCACCACCACCGTCAGTGCGACCTCACCGTCGGTTCGCACGGCGGGGTGACCCAGCACGGCGGCCTGGCGTTGCGCGGCCGGCAGGGCTTCCAGCGTCGGCGAGGTAAAGCGCTCTGTATGAATGCGGTCGGCTCGCACGCCGGCATCGAGCAGGGCCTTCTCGGTCGATTCGATCATGGCCTCGGGGCCGCAGACGAACACCTCGTCCATGCTGCCCACGGGCAGCAGCGCGGCGATGATCTGGCGCACCTTGTCGGCGTCGAGGCGGCCTTCGAGCAGCGGTACCTCCAGCGACTGGCGAGACAGCACGTGGATCAGGGTCAGCCGGCCCGGGTAGCGGTCCTTGAGGTCCTGCAGGGCCTCGTTGAACATCACGCTGGCCATGCGCCGGTTGCCGTAGACCAGGGTGAACTTGGCGTCCGGCGATTCCTCCAGCGTGCTGGTCATGATCGACAGGATGGGCGTGATGCCCGAGCCCGCCGCAAACCCGACGCGGTGGATCGCGCGTGGCTTGTGGATGGTGAATCGGCCGTCCGGCGGCATGACGCGCAGCGTGTCGCCTGCCTTGAGTTGCGTGGCCGCCCAATTGGAGAACACGCCACCTTCGACCGGGCGGATGCCCAGGGTCAGTTCGCCGTGGTTCACCAGCCGGCTGCGCGGGCTGCTGATCGAGTAGCTGCGCCGCACGTCCTGGCCGCCGATGTCGGCGCGCAGGGTCAGGAACTGGCCGGGCTCGAAGGCGAAGGTTTCGCGCAGGGGCTCGGGAATGGCCAGCGAGACGGCGACCGCGCCGGCCGCTTCCGGGTCGATACGGGCCACGGTGAGTTCGTGAAAGCGGGGGGCGGCGGTGCTCATGTCGGCGTCAGTACGGTTTGAAGTAATCAAAGGGTTCCAGGCAGTCCAGGCAGCGATAGAGCGCCTTGCATGCCGTGGAGCCGAAGGGCGCGGTCTGCGTCGTGTTGTGCGAGCCGCATTGCGGACAGGGCACGTCCACCAGTCGGGTCGCCTGGCGGCTGAATCGCAGCACTCCCGCGGGCGATACTGGCTGACTGCCGCATTGCGGCGGCGCTATACCGTAGGCGCGCAGTTTGTCTTTGGCCGCCTCGCTCATCCAGTCGGTGGTCCAGGCGGGCGAGAGCTGGGTCACCACGCGGCCCGGCAGGCCGGCCTCGCGCAGGGCAGCCACGATGTCCTCCTCGATCTGGCCCATGGCCGGGCAACCGCTGTAGGTGGGCGTGATGATCACCTCGGGCACACCGTCGGCACCCGCACGCACCTCGCGCAGGATGCCCAGTTCGCCCAGGCTGATGACCGGGATTTCCGGGTCGGCCAGGTGGGCGACCGCCAGTTCCACAGCCTGCAGGGGCGGTTCGGCTGCCACGGCCATGCGGTTCACCAGACGGCGGTCGGATGGGCGCGGGCCAGGCTCTGCATCTCGGCCAGCAAAAAGCCCAGGTGCTCGGAGTGCACGCCCACATGGCCCTGGGCCACGTAACCCTGGTGGGGCTGGTCGTGTCGGGTCAGCGTGGCCTCGGCCAGCGTTTCGTTCACCAGGGCATTCCAGTGCTCGCGCAGGTCGGTGATGTCCACACCGGTGCCGTCCTGCGCGGCGGCGCGCTCGGCCGGACCGGGTTGCCAGAAGGCTTCGCAGAAGGGCAGCAGGTGGTCGACGGCGGCCTGGGCTCGGCGGTGCGATTCCTCGGTGCCGTCGCCAAAGCGCACCAGCCAGTCGCCGGCGTGTTGGAGGTGGTAGCGCACCTCCTTGAGCGACTTGGCCGCGATGCCGGCCAGCTGCGCGTCCTTCGATGCCTGCAGCCGGTCCCACACCAGCACCATCAGCGCACTCACCAGAAAGTTGCGGGCGATGGTCACCGCATAGTCGCGTTCGGCCACGGCGTAGCCCACCAGCGGGCCATGGTGCGGCAGCTCCATGATCGTGTGGTTGCGGAACTCGGCGGTGTCGCGGAAATAGGCCAGCGTGTCCTCGGTCACGTGTCCGTTCTGTCGGGCGCCCTGCAGGCGTGCAAAGCGCTGAGCCAGCGCCGGGTCACTGTTGATCTGGTGGGCCGCATGCTGGTAGAGCAGGCGCGCCTGGCCGATCAGGTCCAGGCTGTTGTTGGCCAGGGCCAGGTCCTCTTCGAGGATGGGGCCGTGCCCGCACCACTCGGCGTTGCGCTGGCCCAGTACCAGGGCGTTGTCGGCCAGGTGCAAAACGTAGTCGACAGGTGCCTTCATCACATGTGCCCCACTTTGTCCGGAATTTCGTAGAACGTGGGATGGCGATAGACCTTGTCAGCCGCCGGATCGAAGAAGCTGTCCTTGCTGTCGGGCTCGCTGGCGGTGATGGCGGTCGAGGGCACGACCCAGATGCTCACGCCTTCCTGGCGCCGGGTGTAGACGTCGCGCGCCATCTGCAGCGCGTGGCGCTCATCGCTGGCGTGCAGGCTGCCACAGTGCTTGTGCTCCAGGCCCTGTTTGCTGCGTACGAACACTTCCCAGAGGGGCCATTCTTTCAATGCGGGTGCTCCTTCTCCCTGGGGGCGAGGGCTGAGACGAGGGCTTTGGCTCATGCGGCCTCCTTCTGTTGGCGTTGCTGCTGCCGGCGGGCGTGGGCGAGGGCGGCCTCTCGCACCCAGGCGCCTTGTTCGTGCGCCTTGACGCGGGTGGCCAGGCGCTCCTTGTTCATCGGGCCGTTCCCGTTGACCGTGGCCCAGAACTCGTCCCAGTCGATGGCGCCGTAGTCCCAGTGGCCGCGGGCTTCGTTCCACTTCAGGTCGGGGTCGGGCAGGGTCACACCCAGCACCTCGGCCTGCGGCACGGTGGCGTCCACAAACTTCTGCCGCAGGTCGTCGTTGCTGATGCGCTTGATGCCCCAGCGCATGCCCTGCACGCTGTTGGGACTGTCGGCATCGGGCGGGCCGAACATGGCCAGACACTTCCACCAGTAGCGGTTGACTGCGTCCTGCACCATGGCCTTCTGTTCGGCCGTGCCCTGCATCATCACCAGCAGGGCCTCGTAGCCCTGGCGCTGGTGGAAGCTTTCCTCCTTGCAGACGCGGATCATGGCGCGCGCATACGGACCGTAGCTGCAGCGGCACAGCGGGATCTGGTTCATGATGGCCGCGCCGTCCACCAGCCAGCCGATCACGCCCACATCGGCCCAGTTGAGCGTCGGGTAGTTGAAGATCGAGCTGTATTTCGCCTTGCCCGTGTGCAGCGCGTCCAGCATCTGGTCGCGGCTGGTGCCCAGCGTTTCGGCGGCGCTGTAGAGGTACAGGCCGTGTCCGCCCTCGTCTTGCACCTTGGCAATCAGGATGGCCTTGCGCTTGAGGCTGGGCGCGCGGCTGATCCAGTTGCCCTCGGGCAGCATGCCGACGATTTCGCTGTGGGCGTGCTGGCTGATCTGGCGCACCAGCGTCTTGCGGTAGGCCTCGGGCATCCAGTCCCGCGGCTCGACCTTGCCGTCGGCGTCGATCAACGTGTCGAAATGCGCCTGCAGCGCGGCGTCTTCGGCGCGGATGGGGGTTGCGCCGGCTGTGGGCGAGCCTTTGGCGTCACCGTCGGCGACAGAGAAAGATTGGGTGTACATGCGCATCTCCTGCACCCGCTGTGCGGGCTGGATGCGCAGTATAGAAAATTAACCGACCGGGCGGTTGGTTAATTCCGCGCTGCGAGCTTGGGATTTACCCGGGTTCGGTGGGCCCGTGCTCAGGCGCCACCGGTTTCCATGGTCTGGCCCTGGCCACGTCCGCGTCCCAGCAGTTTGACCAGCAGCGGCAGCGTGGCTTGCAGTTGGGCCTTCAGGGGGTGTGGCGGGTTGACCAGGAACATGCCACTGGCCGTCAGGCCTTGCCGCTCATCCGGGCCCAGTTCTTTCTGGCCAATGTTCAGTGTGGCGTGCAGCCAGGGGCGTCTGGCCTGGTTGCACAGGGTCTTGAGGCGCCGAGGCAGGTCGTGTGCCTCGGCGCGGGGGATGATGGGGTACCAGACCAGGTAGCAGCCGGTGGGAAAGCGCTTGATGCATTCCTGTATGCAGGCACTCACTTTTGCGTAATCGGTCTTGATTTCGTAGCTCGGGTCGATCAGCACCAATGCGCGTCGGGACCCTGTGGCCGACGGTGGCGGCGGCAACAGGGGTTTGAGGCCTTCGAAACCGTCCTGCACCGTCACGGCGATTTGCCGGCCCGCGTCGAGTTGCGCCACGTTGGCGTTCAGGGTGCGGCTGTCCGTGGGGTGCAGCTCGAACAGCTTGAGCCGGTCGCGAGAGGCAGTGCGCATGAGCGCCTGCATGACAAACGGCGAGCCAGGGTAGATGCGCAGCGCGCCGTCAGGGTTGAAGCCGGCAATGAGGTCCAGGTAGTCGTCAAGGGGCGCGCAGGAGGTCGCCGGCTCGCCCACGGCCGGCCGCAGCGCCGCCATCAGCTTGACGACGCCATCGGCCGCCTCGCCACCCTTCTCTGCGTAGTCGCCATCCAGCCGGTACAGGCCGGCACCGGCATGGGTGTCCACCAGTGTGATCGATGGCTCCTTGAGCATCAGGTGGCGCAGGGTGGCGATGAGGGTGGTGTGCTTGAGCACGTCGGCGTGGTTGCCGGCGTGGAAGGCGTGGCGGTAACTGAACATCGGGCGATGGTAGCGCCGGGCCGGCGCTGGCGGGCCTGATTTGCCGGCTGAGGTGAAAAAATCGTACAATGGCGGGCTTCGCAGCGATTCTGTGGCCCCGCGGCGAAGATCTCCAATCCCACCTAAGAGCGTTCCGTCAGAGAACGACCGACCGTGGAAAAGGGTCCGCCAAACCAGCTCGCAAGAGAAAACTCATGACCAAAACGTTCAGCGCCAAACCCGCTGACGTGAAGCACGAGTGGTTTGTGATTGACGCAACCGACAAGGTTCTCGGACGGGTCGCCAGTGAAGTGGCCCTCCGTCTGCGCGGCAAGCACAAGGCCATCTACACGCCTCACGTCGATACCGGTGACTACATCGTCATCATCAACGCCGCCAAGCTGCGCGTGACCGGTACCAAAAACACCGACAAGATGTACTACCGTCACTCGGGTTACCCGGGCGGTATTTACGCCACCAACTTCCGCGACATGCAGGCCAAGCACCCCGGCCGCGCGCTCGAGAAGGCCGTCAAGGGCATGTTGCCCAAGGGTCCTCTGGGCTACGCCATGATCAAGAAGCTCAAGGTGTACGGCGGCGCCGAGCACCCGCACACCGCCCAACAGCCGCAAGTGCTGGACATCTGAGGAGCCGACGATGATTGGTGAATGGAACAATGGCACCGGCCGTCGCAAATCCAGCGTCGCCCGCGTGTTTCTGAAAAAAGGCACTGGCAAGATCACGGTCAACGGCAAGGACATCGAACAGTTCTTTGGCCGCCAGACTTCGATCATGATCGCCAAGCAGCCCCTGGTGCTGACCGAGAACGTCGAGACCTTCGACATCCAGGTCAACGTCCACGGTGGTGGTGAATCCGGCCAGGCCGGCGCCGTGCGCCACGGTATCACCCGTGCCCTGATCGACTACGACGCTGCGCTCAAGCCCGCCCTGAGCGCAGCCGGCTTCGTCACCCGCGATGCCCGCGAGGTCGAGCGCAAGAAAGTCGGTTTGCGTTCCGCACGCCGCGCCAAGCAGTTCAGCAAGCGCTGATCGCCGCTGGCGCTTGCCACCAAAACCGCCCGCAAGTTCGCTTGGGGCGGTTTTTGTTTGTGTGCCTGGCACTGGGCGCTGGCGTGGCCCATGTCTGCGGCAAAAGCCCCACGGGGAGAAACGCCAAACCGGAACGGCTCGCCAATCCCGAGCAATTTGCACTAGTATTTCGTCTGCAGGCCACCGCTCCGGGGAGCGGGGCATTTCACTTTCAAGGACCTTCCCATGACCGCCGTTGCCGAATCCCTCCCGACCGACATGCCGTCCCCGCTGGTCTTCACCGACAGCGCCGCCGCCAAGGTGGCTGAACTGGTGGCCGAAGAAGGCAATCCCGATTTGAAGCTGCGGGTGTTCGTTCAAGGGGGCGGTTGCTCCGGCTTTCAATACGGCTTCACCTTCGACGAGGCCGTGAACGAGGACGACACCCAGATGAGCAAGAACGGTGTGACGTTGCTGATCGACGCCATGAGTTACCAATACCTGGTGGGTGCCGAGATCGACTACAAGGAGGATCTGGAGGGTGCGCAGTTCGTCATCCGCAATCCCAACGCGACCACCACCTGTGGCTGCGGATCGAGCTTCAGCGTCTGATCCCCTGACCGCGCCGCCGCTTGGGGTGGCGCAGGCAGCAAAAAGGAGCGCCATGGCGCTCCTTTTTGCTGGGTGACGGGCTTGTTTTATTGGGCGCTGGCTTGTTGCAACAGGGCTGCCGCATCAAGTTGCTGGCGTTGAGCCTGGGCAAGGGCCTGGAAGCGCGGCCGTTGCGCCGGACTCACAGGGACCACCTCGCTTTGGCGCGCGATGGTCAGGGGGTCCAGGTGAACCCCCCGGTCCCGGAATTCGAAATGCAGGTGGGGACCGGTGGATACACCCGTTGATCCCACTGCGCCGATGAGATCACCTTGTCCCACCCGCTGGCCCTTGCGCACGTCGATGCGGCTCAGGTGGGCATACAAGGTGGTCTGCTGATTGCGGTGCGTGATCTCGACCACGTTGCCGTACCCGCGCTGGACGCCAGAGAAACTGATCACGCCGTCGCCGACCGCCCGCACCGGCGTACCGGTGGGTGCGGCGTAGTCGACGCCCAGGTGGGCCCTTTGTTGACCCAGCACCGGGTGGAAGCGCATGCCGTAACCACTGCTCACCCGGGTGAAGGCCAGTGGCGAGCCGAGAAAGTGGCGGCGTTTGCTCTGACCATCGAACCCGTAATAGGCCCCCTTTTCGCCAGGGGCCTGGAACCACACCACCTCATGGGTGCGGCCGTTGTTGACGAACTGTGCGCTGAGCACGCGCCCGGAGCGCAGGGTTTCGCCGTCGGCCTGCAGGTTTTCGTAGACCACGCTGAAACGGTCGCCGCGCCGCAGATCGCGCCGGAAATCGATTTCGCTGGAGAAAATCTCAGCCAGTTGCATGGCCACGCTGTCGGGCAGACTGGCGGCGTCCGTGGCGGCAAACAGGGATGTGCGGATCTCGCCGCCGGCCAGCCGCAGTGAAGGTGTGAGCGCTGCGCTCTCCAGACGGCTTTGCATCCCCTGCCCGCTGCGCTCGATCACCAGGCGGTTGAAGTGGTCGCTGTCCTCCGGCGCCCAGCGAACCTGGAGCCGGCGCATCTGCTGGGCGCCATCGGTTTCGACCGACACCAGCTTGCCTGCGCGGCCCATGAACAGCAGTCGAGCCAGCGGGTCGCTGCGCAAGAAGGCGAGCGCCTCGCGGTCACGAACACCCAGTCGCTGCAGCAGGCTCTGCGCCGTGTCGTCCTGGCGAACCGAATCGCTGCG
The DNA here is from genome assembly GCA_046074205.1 of Hydrogenophaga sp. Lineage (GTDB taxonomy): Bacteria > Pseudomonadota > Gammaproteobacteria > Burkholderiales > Burkholderiaceae_C > Hydrogenophaga. Next base: position 7,061 of record JBJTNV010000070.1, on the reverse strand, counting down.
GTAGAGCGTGAGGGGGGTGTCCGGCGGGAGGTCGTCGGGGACCAGTGGTGCCAGTGACAGGGGCTCCTGCACGGTGAAGACCGGGAGATCGGCAGCGTCGGGTGCGAGCGGGGCGATGCCAAATGCGGTCACGCCCGTGCCCAACAGCAGGGCGCCGATGCCGGTCATGACCCGCCGCGGGTGGCGTCGCAGGCTTTGACCGGCGGCCAGGGCCAGCAGGCGCAGGTTCAGGACGATGTCTTGCATCAACAGCAGCTCCGGTCAGTGCTGCCCGGTGGCTGCACAGTGAACATCAGGGTCGGAAGCCGGCGGGTGCCGACGGGCTGGAGGAGGGATCAGGCCTGGGGCCGAAGGGGCGGCACAATGGTCGCCCTCGTGAACGCCACCCTAGAATCCTCGAGCAACGCGCATTTTAAGGGACTGTGTGCCCCGGACACCTGAAGAAACCCGTATGAACACCCGTTTAAATGAAACCGAACGCAACATGCCGGTGGCCGCAGCCGTGCCACCCCTGACGGACGGTGTGCGCGAGGCACTGGCCGTGACCTTGCGCGGCTGCGAAGAACTGATTCCACAGGACGAATGGGTCCGCAAACTGGCGGCATCGGAGCGGACCGGGGTGCCCCTGCGCATCAAGCTCGGGCTGGACCCGACAGCCCCGGACATCCACATCGGCACACGGTGGTGCTCAACAAGATGCGCCAACTGCAGGATCTGGGGCACCAGGTGATCTTCCTGATTGGCGATTTCACCAGCCTGATCGGCGACCCGTCCGGCCGCAACAGCACCCGCCCGCCGCTCACGCCGGAGCAGATCAAGGCCAATGCCGAAACCTACTACAAGCAGGCCAGTCTGGTGCTGGATCCCTCGAAAACCGAGATTCGTTACAACAGTGAGTGGTCGCTTCCATTGGGGTCTATGGGCATGATCCAGCTGGCCGCCAAGTACACCGTGGCGCGCATGATGGAGCGCAACGACTTCCATGACCGCTTCAAGGCCGGCACGCCGATTTCCGTGCATGAATTTCTCTATCCGCTGATGCAGGGCTACGACTCGGTGGCGCTCAAGGCTGACCTGGAGCTGGGCGGTACGGACCAGAAGTTCAACCTGCTGATGGGGCGTCACCTGCAGCAGGAGTACGGCCAGGAACCGCAGTGCATTTTGACGATGCCGCTCCTGGAGGGCCTGGATGGCGTCGAGAAGATGTCCAAGTCCAAGAACAACTACATCGGCATCACCGAAGCGCCCAACACCATGTTCGCCAAGGTGCTGTCCATCAGCGACACGCTGATGTGGCGCTGGTACACGCTGCTGTCCTTCAAAAGCCTGGCTGATATTCAAACGCTCAAAGCGGAAGTGGAGGGCGGTCGCAATCCCAAGGACGCGAAGGTCATGCTGGCCAAGGAGATCACCACGCGCTTCCACAGCGCAGCGGCCGCCGACGCGGCCGAACAGGACTTCATCAACCGCAGCAAGGGCGGTATTCCCGACGATATCCCTGACGTGGCCTTGTCTGGCGCACCCCTGGGCATCGCCACTCTGCTCAAGGCGGCAGGGCTGGCGCCGTCCACCAGCGAAGGCAATCGGCTGATCGACGGCGGGGGCGTGCGTGTCGACGGGGCGGTTGTCAGCGACAAAGGCCTCAAACTGGGTCCCGGCATCTGTGTGGTGCAGGTGGGCAAGCGCAAGTTTGCGCGCGTCACCCTCACCGTCTGATTCCCCGCGAAGCATGTCCGATTCCCGCAGTCCCGCCGGCACGACGCGCCTCCACGGGCCGCTGAAGATGCTGACACCCCAACGTTTGCTGGCCGCCTCGGTGGGCGTCGCGCTGATCACCATCCTGCTCAAGACGCTTGCCTGGTGGATCACCGGGTCGGTCGGCCTGCTCTCGGATGCGCTGGAGTCGGTGGTCAATCTGGCCAGTGCCATGTTCGGCCTGCTGATGGTCACGATTGCGGCGCGTCCGGCCGATGAAGACCATCCCTACGGGCATGACAAGGCCGAGTATTTTTCCTCGGGGTTCGAAGGCATCCTGATCATCGTGGCCTCCCTGGGCATCATGTGGGCGGCTGTTCAGCGGGTGTTCGATCCTCAGCCCCTGGAGCAACTCGGCTGGGGTCTGGGCTTGTCGGTCGTCAGTTCGGTGCTCAATGGCCTGCTGGCCGCCGTCATGTTCCGGGCGGCGCACGAGCACCGCTCGATCGCGCTCGAAGGCGATGCGCGTCACCTGATGACCGATGTCTGGACCTCGGTCGGTGTGGTGCTGGGGCTGGTGCTGGTGCACGTCACGGGCTGGCTCTGGCTGGACGCGGTGGTGGCCATCGGCGTCGCGCTGAACATCCTGCGCGAGGGTGTTCACCTGATCTGGCGTTCGTCTCAGGGCCTGATGGACCAGGCCGTGGAGCCGGCGGTGCAGGCCAGCATTGACCAGGTGCTCGCCGGCTATGTGCAGGCGCGCGAGGGGGGGGCGACCATCCGCTTTGATCACATCAGCACCCGCAGGGCGGGGCAGCGGCGCTTCGTGGACCTGCACATGCACCTGCCGGCCGACTGGTCGCTGGGCCATGCCGCGGCCTTGCGCATCAGTGTCGAACAGGCCCTGATGCAGGCCGTTCCAGGCCTGAGGGCCAGCATCCAGCTGCTGCCATGTGACGTAGAGGCGCACTGGCTCGACGAGAAGGACGCCTGAGCATGATCGCCCTGCTCCAGCGCGTGAGCCAAGCCCGCGTGGACATTGCGGGCGAGACCGTGGGCCAGATCGGCCATGGCCTGCTGGTGCTGGTCTGCGCCGAGCCTGACGACACCGAGGCCGTGGGCCAGAGGCTGCTGACCAAAATGCTGAAGCTGCGCGTCTTCGGCGACGGGCAGGGCAAGATGAATCGCAGCGTGCAGGACGTGGCCGGCGGCTTGCTCATCGTCAGCCAGTTCACGCTGGCGGCCGACATCAAAAGCGGCAACCGCCCCGGCTTCACCGGTGCTGCAGCGCCGGCGCTGGGCGAGGCGCTCTACGACCGCTTCGTGACGCTGGCGCGCGAGCAGCACCCGCAGGTCGCCACCGGCTGCTTCGGTGCCGACATGCAGGTGCATCTGATCAACGATGGACCGGTCACCATTCCGATCACCATGCGCTGAGTTCTGGAGGAGTGGGGTCATGAAGCTTCGCGGATGTCTGGGCTGGCTGCTCGCGGCCAGCTGCTCGGGTACCTTGGCCCAGGTGCCTGCGCTGATCGACGTGCACATGCATTTCCAGGTGGCCAAGGGCGCCCTGCCACCCGGTGCGGCCGACGGGGCGGTGCAGAGCATGGACCGCGTGGGCATCGCACGCTCCCTGCTCATGCCGCCGCCCCAGGTGGACACCAGCCAGCGCGGTTTCCACGACCTGGCCGATCTGCAGGCTGCGGTCCGGTCCCACCCGGGCCGTTTTGCCCTGCTCGGGGGCAGCGCTCTCAACGCCATGATCCACCACACCCCGGCCGGTGCCGTGGACGAGACCACCCAGGCGCGCTTTCGCCAGCAGGCGCTGGGCTATGTGAAGCAGGGCGCGGTGGGCTTCGGCGAAATCGCGATCGTGCACCTGTCGCTGCCGGCCATGGGGGCGAACCACCCTTACGAGGCGGTGCCGGCTGACCATCCCTTGCTGCTGTTACTGGCCGACATCGCGGCCGAGCAGCAGCTGCCCGTGGACCTGCACTTCGATCTGGTGCCCGAGACCATGCCGCTGCCCGAGGTGCTGCGCCCCAACACGGCCAATCCGCCACAGCTCGAACCCAACATCGAGGCCTTCAAGCGCTTGCTGGCACACAACCCCAAGGCGGTTTTCATCTGGTCCCACGTGGGGTTCGAACCCTTGCTCACGCGCCACCCGGCGCGGGTGCGGCAGATGCTGGAAAGCTTTCCGAATCTCCACATGAGCTTCCGGCTCAACCGGGGTGCGCCGCGCCCTGCCGCTGCGCTGGACCCATCGGGCCGGGTGAAGCCGGCGTGGCTGGCACTGATCGGCGACTTTCCCGACCGCTTCATGTTGGGCAGCGACAGCTTCTACGGTCCTGGCGGCAGCGAGCGTGGCAGCACCGAAGAGGGCCTGCAGAACCTGCGCAGCCTGGTGGAGCAGTTGCCGCCCGATGTGGCCCGCCAGGTGGCGCGGGACAACGCCGTGCGCATCTTCCGCCTCCAGCCCTGAGCAGGCGTCGGACCGGCCTCAGCGGTACGGATTCTTCAGCCCCAGTCCGGCGAGGATCTGAATCTCGCGCGCCTCCATCGCCTCGGCGTCGGCCTCGCTGGTTTCGTGGTCCCAGCCCTGGGCGTGCAGGGTGCCGTGCACCAGCAGGTGTGCGTAGTGGGCGGCCAGGGTCTTCTTTGCCTCTTTCGCTTCGTGTGCCACCACCGGCGCGCACAGCACCAGGTCCGCCATGACCACCGGTTCGGTCGCGTAGTCGAAGGTCAGCACATTGGTGGCGTAGTCCTTGCCGCGGTAGTCGCGGTTGAGCGCCCGGCCTTCGTCGGCGTCGACGATGCGCACCGTGATCTCGGCGTCGGTGTCCAGCGCGTGGCGGATACAGCGCGCCACGGTGTGGCGCGGCAGTGCGGCGCGGTGGCGTGTGGCGTCTTCCAGGTCGCCGAACTGCAGTGAAAGGGAGAGGGCGGGCAGGGCCATGGGGGCTTTCGACGGCGGAGGATCAGGCGGACTTGCGGCGGGCGCGGGCGGGCGCGTCGGCGGTGCCTGCGCTGCGCGCTTCATAGGCATCGACGATGCGGGCCACCAGTGGGTGGCGCACCACGTCGGCGCTGGTCAGGCGGTTGAAGGCGATGCCGGTCACGCGCTTGAGCACGCGCTCGGCGTCGATCAGGCCCGAGAGCTGCGTGGGCGGCAGATCGATCTGGCTCACGTCACCGGTCACCACCGCCTTGCTGCCAAAGCCGATGCGGGTGAGGAACATCTTCATCTGCTCGGGCGTGGTGTTCTGCGCCTCGTCGAGGATGACAAAGGCGTGGTTGAGCGTGCGACCACGCATGAAGGCCAGCGGTGCGATTTCGATCTGCTGGCGTTCGAAGGCCTTCTGCACCTTGTCGAAACCCATCAGGTCGTAGAGCGCGTCGTACAGCGGCCGCAGGTAGGGATCGACCTTCTGGCCCAGGTCGCCGGGCAGGAAGCCCAGCTTCTCGCCGGCCTCCACGGCCGGGCGCGTCAGCACGATCTTCTGCACCGCGCTGCGCTCCAGCGCGTCCACCGCGCAGGCGACCGCCAGGTAGGTTTTGCCGGTGCCGGCCGGGCCGATGCCGAAGGTGATGTCGTGGACCGCCATGTTCTCCAGGTAGCGCGCCTGGTTGGGCGTGCGCCCGCGCACCTCGCCGCGGCGCGTCTGCACCGCCAGGGCGTCGGGGTCGGCCTCGGGCAGGGCAGTATCGCCGGCCAGCATGAGCTGCACCTGCTCTTCGGGGATCGGCTTCTTGGCCATCTCGTACAGCGCCTGCAGCACCTCCAGCGCCTGCTGGGCCTTGGCCTTGGGGCCTTCGATGCGGAACTGCTCGAAGCGGTGCGCCACCTTGACCTGCAGCGCCGCTTCGATGGCGCGGATGTGGCGGTCCATGGGCCCGCAGAGGTGGGCCATGCGGGCGTTATCGGGCGGGGTGAAGGTGTGGCGGAGCAGCAAAACGGATAATCCAGAACATGTCAGCCCCCTGACCTGGCTGCGCCAGGCCCCCCGAGGGGGGCGGTCGTTCTGGGGGCGGCCCGGCGAACGACCGTTTCAAAAAAAGGCCCCCAATGATAGGCAAGCTGACCGGCACGCTGCTGGAAAAGAACCCACCCCAGATCCTGGTCGACTGCCACGGCGTCGGTTATGAGGTGGACGTGCCCATGAGCACCTTCTACCACCTGCCGGCGGCGGGCGAGCAGGTGTCGCTGCTGACGCACTTCGTGGTGCGCGAGGACGCGCAGATCCTCTACGGCTTTGGCAGCGCCGCCGAGCGCGAGGCCTTCCGCCAGCTCATCAAGATCAGCGGCATCGGCCCGCGCACGGCATTGAGCGTGCTTTCGGGCCTTTCGGTGGCGGAACTCGCGCAGGCGGTGACAGCGCAGGAAGCCGGCCGCATCGTCAAGGTGCCCGGCATCGGCAAGAAGACGGCCGAGCGCCTGCTGCTCGAACTCAAGGGCAAGCTGGGCGCCGACCTGCCGCTGCCGGGCGCGGCCGCCGCCGTGGGCGACGCGGCCGGCGACATCCAGCAGGCGCTGATGGCACTGGGCTACAACGAAAAGGACGCGGCTGCGGCGCTCAAGGCGCTGCCAGCCGGGGTGGGGGTGAGCGAAGGCATCAAGCTGGCCTTGAAAAATCTGGCGAAATAATCCGGCATGACGATCCAGACCGACGATTTCGCCCCCGCGCCGCGCGTGGTATCCGCCGCGCCCTTCTCGCCCAAGGAAGAGGCCATCGAGCGTGCCCTGCGGCCCAAGCTGCTGGACGAATACGTGGGCCAGCAGAAGGTGCGCGAGCAGCTGGAGATTTTCATCGGCGCGGCCAGGAAGCGCGCCGAGGCGCTGGACCATGTGCTGCTGTTCGGCCCGCCCGGCCTGGGCAAGACCACGCTCAGCCACATCATTGCGCAGGAGCTGGGCGTGAACCTGCGTCAGACCAGCGGCCCGGTGCTGGAAAAACCCAAGGACCTGGCGGCGCTGCTGACCAACCTCGAACCCAACGACGTGCTGTTCATCGACGAGATCCACCGCCTCTCGCCGGTCGTTGAGGAAATTCTCTACCCCGCGCTGGAGGACTACCAGATCGACATCATGATCGGCGAGGGCCCCGCCGCGCGCTCGATCAAGCTGGACCTGCAGCCCTTCACGCTGGTGGGCGCCACTACCCGCGCCGGCATGTTGACCAACCCGCTGCGCGATCGCTTCGGCATCGTGGCGCGGCTGGAGTTTTATTCCACTGAGGAACTGGCGCGCATCGTCACGCGCAGTGCGAAGCTGCTGAACGCGCCGATGGATGCCGAGGGCGGCACCGAGATCGCGCGCCGTTCGCGGGGCACGCCGCGCATCGCCAACCGGCTGCTGCGCCGCG
>JBJTNV010000069.1:0-5857 GCA_046074205.1 Hydrogenophaga sp. | reverse complement strand
CTTCGCCATCGGCACGGCGGCCGAGTTCACGCCGGCCGACGAGGGCTGGGGACCGCGCCCGGTGCCCACGGTCATGGGCCACCCCGACCTGGCCTCGCACATTGCGCAGTCGGTCATCCAGCAGGACTTCGACCTCACCATCGTCAACAAAATGGACGTGGACCACGGCCTGACCGTGCCGCTGTCGCTGATGTGCGGCGAGCTCGACCCCAAGAAGGACGCCTGGCCCTGCCCGGTGATCCCGTTCGCGGTCAACGTGGTGCAGTACCCGGTGCCTTCTGGCAAGCGCTGCTTCGCGCTGGGCCAGGCCATCCGCAAGGCGGTCGAGAGTTTTGACGAAGACCTGAACGTGCACATCTGGGGCACGGGTGGCATGAGCCACCAGCTGCAGGGCGCGCGCGCCGGCCTGATCAACCGCGAGTGGGACAACGCCTGGCTCGACCAGATGATCAACGACCCGGTGGGCTGCGCCAACGTGCCGCACATCGACTACGTGCGCGAGGCCGGCAGTGAAGGCATCGAACTCGTGATGTGGCTGATCGCGCGCGGTGCGATGGCCGACGTTGTTGATGGCAAGGTGCAAGGGCCCGCCCCCATCGTCAAGCACCGCTTCTACCATGTGCCCGCGTCCAACACGGCGGTGGGCCATCTGATCCTCGAGAACGCATAAGGAACACACCATGACCATCAAAGTTGCACTCGCCGGTGCCGGCGCCTTCGGCGTCAAGCACCTGGACGGCATCCAGAACATTGACGGGGTTGAGGTCGTCTCGCTGATCAGCCGTGATCTGGAGAAGACCAAGGAAGTCGCCGACAAGTACGGGATCGGCCACATCACCACCCGGCTCGAAGACAGCCTGGCGATGAAGGAGGTGGACGCCGTCATCCTCTGCACGCCGACGCAGATGCACGCCGAGCAGACACTGGCCTGCCTGAAGGCCGGCAAGCACGTGCAGGTGGAAATCCCGCTGGCCGACAGCCTCCAGGGCGCGCAAGACGTGGTGGCGCTGCAGCGGCAGACCGGTCTGGTCGCCATGTGTGGTCATACCCGCCGCTTCAACCCCAGCCACCAGTATGTGAACCAGAAGATCACGGCCGGCGAGTTCAACATCCAGCAGATGGATGTGCAGACCTATTTCTTCCGCCGCACCAACACCAACGCGCTGGGCCAGCCGCGCAGCTGGACCGACCACCTGCTGTGGCACCACGCTGCCCACACCGTGGACCTGTTCGCCTACCAGTGCAACAGTCCCATCGTGCAGGCCAACGCCATCCAGGGCCCGATCCACCCGGTGCTGGGCATCGCCATGGACATGAGCATCCAGCTCAAGGCCGCCAACGGCGCCATCTGCACGCTCAGCCTGAGCTTCAACAACGACGGCCCGTTGGGCACCTTCTTCCGCTACATCGGCGATACCGCGACCTACATCGCGCGCTACGACGACCTGTTCACCGGCAAGGAAGAGAAGATCGACGTGTCGACGGTGGCGGTGTCCATGAACGGCATCGAGTTGCAGGACCGCGAGTTCTTCGCCGCCATCCAAGAGGGCCGCGAGCCCAACGCCAGCGTGGCCAAGGTGTTCAACTGCTACCAGGTGCTGCACCAGCTGGAGCAGCAGCTGAACGGCTGAGCCCACCCCTGCGGCGCTGCGCGCTTTTCCCCCTCAAGGGGACGACGCCAGCGGCCCGGCGAAGCCGGTTCCGCGACATCTCTTGGGCCATCCCTTCGCTCTGCCCGTAGCATCGACGGCTCCAACCTTGCGGCTGGGGCCGTTTTCCATTTCAGGAGTTCTCGCCATGCAACAACGCCCACTCGGCCCCTTCCAGGTCTCTGCCATCGGCCTGGGCTGCATGAACATCTGCCACGCCTACGGCGCGCCCGCGTCGGAGGCTGAAGCCGAACGCCTGCTGCTGACCGCGCTGGACGCGGGCGTGACCCATTTCGACACCGCAGCCTTGTACGGCTTTGGCGTGAGCGAAACCCTGGTCGGCCGGTTTCTGTCGAAGCACCGCGCGCAGTTCACCCTGGCCAGCAAGTGCGGCATGACCGGCGTGCCGAACGCGGACGGCGTGAAGGTGCGCGTGATCGACGGCCGCCCGGCCGCGATCAAGGCCACCTGCGAAGAGGCCCTGCAGCGCCTGCAGACCGAGGTGATCGACCTCTACTACCTGCACCGCTGGGACAAACAAGTGCCCATCGAAGACAGCGTGGGCGCGCTGGCCGACCTGGTGCGCGAAGGCAAGATCCGCAGCATCGGCCTGAGCGAGGTGTCGGCGCCGACGCTGCGCAAGGCGCATGCGGTGCACCCGATTGCCGCGCTGCAGACCGAGTACTCGCTGTGGACCCGCAACCCCGAGATCGCGGTGCTGCAGGCCTGCCGCGAGCTGGGCGTGAGCTTTGTCGCCTTCAGCCCGGTGGCGCGCGGTTTCCTCTGCGGCCCGATCGATGTGGCCGCACTGGACGCCAAGGACATCCGCCGCACCATGCCGCGCTTTGCGCCGGAGAACTACGCCCGGAACGCTGCCCTGCTGCCGGCCTACAACGCCATCGCGGCGGAGGTGGGCTGCACGCCCTCGCAACTGGCCATTGCCTGGCTGCTGCACCAGGGCGACGACATCCTGCCCATCCCCGGCACCCGCAGCGTGGAACACCTGATGGACGACCTGGGCGCGGTGAACGTGCAACTGTCGGCCGACGTGATGGCGCGCCTGAACGCGCTGATCAACCGGCACACCGTGCACGGCGACCGGTACAACGACCAGGCCAACCGCGAGGTAGACACCGAGGTGTTCTGATCACAAGGGCGGAGTTTTCAGGCGTCCGCTAGCGCGCCGTCCGGCAGACCGGTGGCCTGCGCCTCCAGTTGGCTGCGCAGCCAGGCATGTGCAGCGTCCTGGTGGTGGCGGCGGTGCCAGATCAGGTACATGGGCAACGCAGGGCAGGGCAAGGGAACGGCCACGTCGGCAAACCCCCGGAGAATGCCGTGGCGCAGCAGGCCTGGCGCAGTGGCCAGCAGGGGGCTGCCACGCAAAAAAGCCGGCAGACCAGCAAAGCCCGGCACCGTCACCGCAAAGCGCCGGCGCCAGCCCTGCGCTTCGAGCGTGCGGTCCAGCTGCAAGGTGCGACGGGGTTCGTAGACCACCGTGATGTGGTCGGCGGCCAGGTAGTCGCCCAGCGTGCCGGGAGCGGCCCGAGCGGTCGCATCGAAGAACACGCGGTACCGGTCGTCGAACAGCCTTTTCTGCAGGATGTCGCTGCCGTCGGGCGGACGCGGACTGATCGCCAGGTCACACACCCCATCGCGCAACATGGCCAGGCTTGGTATGTCGGAGGGAATGACCCGCAGCGCCAGGCCAGGGGCCTGTTCGCGCAGGCGCCGTGCCAGACCGGGCAGCAATACGTCCCGCTGGAAGTCGTTGGCCGCCACCGTCACGCTGCCCTGCCAGTGCCGGGGGTCGAATGTCCCGGGCCGTGCAAAGGCCTGCAGCTGGTGCAGCAGCTCGCGCGCCTGCGTGGCCAGTTCTTCGGCCCGGGCGGTGGCCACGATGCCGCGTCCGCGCTTGACGAACAGGGCATCGCCGGTGATGGCCCGCAGCTTGTCCAGCTGGTGGCTGACGGCCGATTGCGTCACGCCCAAGGTCTGGGCTGCCGCGGTGATGCCACCGCTGTCCACCACCGTCACCAGCAAGCGCAGCAGGCGCGCATCCAGGTCCGACCAATCGAATTCATTCATGCATCAGATGATCTTTTATCTGTTCATCTTTGGCAATCAAGTCCGGATACTGCGCCCCGGTACCCGTTCCAACCTCACAGGAGACCGACCGTGGTTTTGAAGATTCCGGGCACCACGCCCTTTGACGGCCACATGGCACAGAGGGGCTACGCCCTGAACAAGATGTGTTTTTCCTTCAACCACAAGGAAAACCGCGACGCCTTCGTCGCCGACCCCGAGGCCTACATGCGCCAGTACGGGCTCAACCCGCAGCAGGCCGAGGCCATCCGCTCCAAGCAGGTGCTGGCGCTGCTGGAAGCGGGCGGCAACGCCTATTACCTGCCAAGTTCGCCGGCATCTTCGGCCTGGACATGCAGGACATCGGCGCCCAGCAGACGGGCATGACCAAGGACGCGTTCAAGGCCAGGCTGGTCGCGGCCAACAACCAATGCTGAGCCGCAAGGAACACTGACATGGCACAACTCATCGGTGGCCTGGCCACATCGCACATCCCCGCCATCGGCAGCGCCATCCACCGGGGTTTGCAGAACGAGCCCTACTGGAAGCCGTTCTTCGATGGCTTCCCGCCCATTCACCGCTGGCTGGAGCAGGTCAAGCCCGAGGTGGTTGTGGTGTTCTACAACGACCATGGGCTGAATTTCTTCCTCGACAAAATGCCGACCTTCGCCGTGGGGGCCGCCGCGACCTACAGCAACGCGGACGAGGGCTGGGGCATTCCGACGCTGCCGCCGATTCCGGGCTGCCCGGATTTGTCCTGGCACCTGATCCGCGAGCTGATCGCCAGGGAATTCGACATCGTGACCTGCCAGGAGATGCTGGTGGACCACGCCTGCAGCCTGCCGTTCAAGCTGTTCTGGCCGCAGCACGAGGTGGCACCGGTGCAGATCGTGCCCATCAACATCAACACCGTGCAGTTTCCGCTGCCCACGGCCCGGCGTGTCTACCAGCTGGGCAAGGCGGTGGGCGAGGCGATCCAGCGCTGGGACAGCGACAAGCGGGTGGCCGTCATGGCCACAGGTGGTCTGAGCCACCAGCTCGAAGGCGAACGCGCCGGCTTCATCAACAAGAAGTTCGATCTGCAGTTCCTCGACAGCATGGAAACCAACCCCGAGTGGGCGACGCAATTCAGTGATCTGGAGTTGGTGGAGAAGGCCGGCACGCAGGGGGTGGAGCTGCTGATGTGGCTGGCCATGCGGGCGGCGCTGACGGAAGCCGGTGCGGGTGTGCGCAAGGTGCACAGCAATTACCACATCCCGATTTCCAACACGGCCACGGGTGTGCTGGCGCTGGAGACGGTCTGACTTGTTGCCGTTTTGGCGTTCGAGGGAAGGGGCCTTGTTGGCCCCTTTTTCTTGCCTGCTTGTTTGGCATGCGCCGGAAGCGACCGGTACCCGACTCCGCTCATGTCCCCCGAACCGGCTGCGCCGGTTCTCCTCCTTTACTTCGCTGCGCGGGCACCGATCACTTCCGGCACTGAGGCACTGTTGGCGCACCACCGTTGGTCTGCCCGGGTGATCGCTTTGACCGTGGCTGGGTGGGCCTGCAGAGCGAAGTAAAGGAGGAGGCGGCCGCAGGCCGCCGGGGGACATGAGCGGCGCAGGCCCACCCAGCCACGGTCAACATGGAGGGGGAGTTCAACAACAGGGAGCCCAAAAACAAAACGGGAGCCCGAAGGCCCCCGCAATGTGACAAAGAAACGCTGAACCGGATTACAGCGAATCGATGAAGCTGCGCAGCTTGTCCGAACGGCTCGGGTGCTTGAGCTTGCGCACCGCCTTCGACTCGATCTGACGAATGCGCTCGCGTGTCACGTCGAACTGCTTGCCCACTTCTTCCAGCGTGTGGTCGGTCGACATCTCGATGCCGAAACGCATGCGCAGCACCTTGGCTTCGCGCGGCGTCAGGCTGTCCAGGATCTCCTTGACCACCTCGCGCAGACCGGCCTGCATCGCGGCCTCGATCGGCGCCGTGTTGGCCTGGTCCTCGATGAAATCGCCCAGGTGCGAATCGTCGTCGTCGCCGATGGGGGTTTCCATCGAGATCGGCTCCTTCGCGATCTTCATGATCTTGCGGATCTTGTCCTCGGGCATCTCCATCTTCTCGGCCAGGATGGACGCATCGGG
>JBJTNV010000068.1:0-19130 GCA_046074205.1 Hydrogenophaga sp. | reverse complement strand
GCCTTGCGCATGTCGATCTGGCGGGCGCGGCTGGCCAGGTAGGCGTCGTCGAGCATTTGTGCGGGCGTGAGCTCCATGCTGCGCGGGTCGGCCACATAGCGGTAGACATCGGCAAAGGCCAGCTTCATGGCCTCGATCTGCAGGTGCTGCGAGGCCACGCCATCGACCGGCAGTGCCGCCAGGTCGAACTGCGACAGAATGCCCAGCGCGATCAGCGCAGCAATGCCCTGGCCGTTGGGCGGAATCTCGTGCAGCGTGTAGCCCCGGTAACTGCGGGAAATGGGCTCGACCCACTCGGGCCGGTAGGCAGCCAGATCGCTGGCGCGCAGGCTGCCGCCGTGCTCGGCCACAAAGCGTTCAATGGCCTGGGCAATCTCGCCGCCATACAGGGCCTGGCCGCGGGTTTGGGCAATGGCACGCAAACCACGGGCGGCTGCCGGAAAGCGAAACAGCTCGCCCACCTCGGGCGCACGCCCCCAGGGCAGAAAGCTCTGTGCAAAGCCCGGTTGCGACTGCAGCTCGGGCGTGGCCGCTGCCCATTTCTGCTGCACCACCACCGGCAGCAGGTAGCCGCGCTCGGCCAGCTCGATGGCCGGCTGCAACAGGTCGGCAAAAGGCAGCTTGCCAAAGCGCTCGGACATGGCCACCCAGCCCGCCACGGCGCCGGGCACGGTGATGGCATCGACCCCGCGCTTGGGCGGCTGGGTGGCGCCGCTGCCGTACTTACGTGTGAAGTAGTCGGGCGTCCAGCTGGCGGGCGCGTGGCCCGAGGCGTTCAGACCGTGCAGCTGGTGGCCGTCCCAGAGTATGCAAAAGGCATCGGAGCCCAGGCCGTTGCTGACCGGCTCGGTCAGGGTGATGGCTGCGGCCGCGGCAATGGCGGCATCGACCGCGTTGCCACCGGCCTGCAGCATGCGCAGGCCGGCCTGCGCGGCCAGCGGGTGAGAGGTGGACACCACATTGCGCGCAAACAGTGGCAGGCGAATGCTGGTGTAGGCAGAGGCAAAGTGAAACGGCATGCTCATTCCAGGGTGATTTGACGTTCGATGATGGTCTTCTTCCACTTGGCCAGCTCGCTCGCGAGCAGGGCACTGAACTGGGCTGGCGTGCCGCCCACCGGCTCGACCCCCAGGCGTGTGAGCTTGTCCACCACTTCCGGGTCCTTGAGCACCTGATTGGCCGCGCTGTTGACGCGCTGCACCACCTCGGGCGGCAGGCCCCTGGGGCCGAACAGGCCAAACCAGGTGATGGACTCGTAACCCGGCAGCACTTCGGAGATGGGCGGCAGATCGGGCGCCAGTGCGGTGCGTTTGGCCGAGGTCACGCCCAGCGCGCGCAGACGGCCATCGCGCACATGCGGCAGACCACTGGGCAGCGAGTCAAAAAGCACGTCGATCTTGCCGCTGACCAGGTCAGGGATGGCCAGCGCCGTGCCCTTGTAGGGAATGTGCACCACGAACACCCCCGCCTGCGACTTGAACAACTCGGCCGTGAGCTGAACGATGGTGCCGTTACCGCTGGAGGCGTAGTTGAGCCGGCCCGGGCTCTGGCGGGCCAGGTCGATCCACTGGCGGACAGTGCGCGCCGGCGAGCTGTTGGGCACCAGCATGATGCTGGGCGCGTTGCCCACCTGGCCAATGGGGGTGAAGTCGCGCACGGCGTCGTAGGGCAGGCGCGGGTTGAGGTTGGGGCCTATCGAGTGGGTGCTGGTGGTCGAGAGCAGCAGGGTGTAGCCGTCAGCGGGCGCCTTGGCGGCCAGGTCGGCGCCCAGCGAGCCGCCCGCACCGGGCTTGTTGTCCACCACCACCGACTGCCCCAGCCGCTCGCCGAGTTTTTGCGACAGGCTGCGCGCCAGCAGGTCGGTGGCGCCACCGGCTGGAAAGGGCACGATCAGCCGGATGGGTTTGCCCGGGTAGGACTGGGCCTGCGCACGGGGCACCAGCACGCTGGTCAGGCAAAGCGCTGCGGCCAGCGCGGCAAGCAGAGGGCGTTTGTTCATGCGGGCATTGTGTCAGAGCCCGTGCGGGCGGCCTGTCGGGCGCAGGACAAGCTGCGCCGCCGGAGCGCACAAAAAAAACGGCCTCGCAAGGAGGCCGTTGGCGCGCCAGGGCAGGCCTTACTCTTCGACGAAGGCTTCCTCGCGCTTGGACTTGACGGCCGGCAGCATCACGATCACCAGCAGCACCGCCGCCGCCGCCAGCAGGCTGGCCGACAGCGGACGGGTGACGAACACGCTCCAGTCGCCCCGCGAGAGCAGCATGGCGCGGCGCAGGTTTTCTTCCATCATGGGACCCAGAATGAAGCCCAGCAGCAGCGGCGCAGGCTCCACACCGAGTTTGATGAAGAGGTAACCGATCACGCCAAAGCCCGCCACCATCCAGATGTCGAAGGTGTTGTTGTTGGTGGAGTACACACCGATCGCGCAGAACAGCACGATGGCGGGGAACAGCCAGCGGTAGGGGATGGTGAGCAGCTTGATCCAGATGCCGATCAGCGGCAGGTTCAGGATGATCAGCATCGCGTTGCCGATCCACATCGAGGCGATCAGGCCCCAGAACAGCTGCGGGTTGCTGGTCATCACCTGCGGGCCCGGCTGGATGTTGTGGATGGTCATGGCCCCCACCATCAGCGCCATCACGGCGTTGGGCGGAATACCCAGGGTGAGCAGCGGAATGAACGAAGTCTGGGCACCGGCGTTGTTGGCCGCTTCGGGTGCGGCCACCCCGCGGATATTGCCTTGACCGAACGGCACCTCGCCGGCCTGGAGCCGGGTCTTCTTCTCGATGGTGTAAGCAGTAAAGGACGACAGCAGCGCGCCACCGCCGGGCAGGATGCCCAGTGTCGAACCCAGCACGGTGCCACGCAACACCGCAGGCGTCATGCGCTTGAAGTCCTCCAGGGTGGGCATGATGCCCTGCACCTTGCCCGTGAACACCTCCCGCTTTTCGTCTGGCTGCGAAAGGTTGCTGATGATCTCGCCGTAGCCAAAGATGCCCATGGCGATGGCCAGGAAACTGATGCCGTCGGTCAGTTCCGGGATATCGAAACTGTAGCGGGCCACGCCGGAGTTGACGTCCGTGCCGACCAGACCCAGCAGCAGGCCCAGGACGATCATGGCCAGCGCCTTGAGCAGCGAGCCGGAGGCCAGCACCACGGCACCGATCAGGCCGACGACCATCAGCGCGAAGTACTCGGCCGGGCCGAACTCCAGCGCCAGTTCGGTCAGCGGTGCAGCAAAGGCCGCCAGGATCAGGGTGCCCACGCAGCCCGCGAAGAATGAGCCCAGACCGGCAGCGGCCAGTGCCGGCCCTGCCCTGCCCTTGCGGGCCATCTGGTAACCGTCGATCACGGTCACCACCGAGGAAGACTCCCCGGGCAGGTTCACCAGAATCGCCGTGGTGGAGCCGCCGTACTGTGCGCCGTAGTAGATGCCGGCGAGCATGATGAGGGCGGCCACCGGCGGCAGCCCGTAGGTTGCGGGCAACAGCATGGCGATGGTCGCCAGCGGGCCGATGCCGGGCAACACGCCAATCAGCGTGCCCAGCAGGCAGCCAACAAAAGCGTAAATGAGGTTCTGGAAGGTAAAGGCAACGCCAAAACCCAGCGTGAGGTTGTCAATCAGGTCCATGCTCTGGTCTTTCTTGTACTCAGTTGCCCAGGAACCAGGGCAGCACCGGGAACTGCAGGTTCAGCAATTTCACGAACGCCAGGTAGCTGCCGGCGGCCAGAACGACCGACAGCATCAGCGAGTCCTTCAGCCGGGCGCCTTCGCGGGCGTAACCGGCCATGATCGTCAGGCCGAAAATCGCCACGATCAGGCCGAAGCGCGGCACCCCGAGGGAGGGAAGCCCCACCAGCAGGATGCCGAACAGCACGTTGGCCCCCAGGATGAACACCAGGGGGCGCCAGGCGATGGTGCCGATCGGATCGCCACCGGGCGGCCCGGATCTGAGCGCGTTGAGGGTGACGAGCGCACCCAGGCCGACGAGGATCAGCCCGAGCATGAACGGGAAGTAACCAGGCCCCATGCGGGCCGCTTCCCCGATCTCGTAGTCCACGGCTCCCCAGGCGAAACCGCCCCCCACGACCATGAACATGAGACCCGATACAAAGTCTTTTTGACTGGCGATTGCCACGGTGAGAACTCCTTGTTTGAGCAAACACCGCCGATTCTGGGTGCCGTTGTCGTGCACAGCGCATGTGGGTTACACCTACGCACGTCCCGGGGCGCCAGGCGGTCGCCCTCTCCTGGTATGGCCGGTCCCGATCAGCGGGTTCCGGCGGCCCGACGGGCTTGCAGGGCGGCCGTGAGCGCTTGCGTGGCGTCCCTGCGGTGGGCACGCTTCGCAAAATCGAGCGCTGTCAGGCCCTGCGCGTTGCGCAGCGTGGGGTCCGCGCCTTCCTGCAGCAGCAGCTGCACCACCTCGGGTCGCCCATATTGCGCCGCCATCATCAGCGGCGTGGTCCTGTTCGGGGACTCGGCGTCAATATAGGCATGGTGCGTCAGCAGCAACTGCACCATGTCCACGCTGACCGGGTCGGCATGGGCCGCGGCATAGTGCAGTGGCGCCCATCCGGGTTTGTTGACATCCGCCTGGCGCTTGATCAAACGCCGGGCCACCAGCAGCTGGCCCTTGAGCGCGGCCATCATCAGCGGGCTCTCGCCCGCGTGGTTGCGCACTTCGACGTTGACCGTCGGCTGCTGAAGCAGGAAATGGGCAACCTTGAGCGACCCTTCGCGGATGGCCAGCACCAGGGCGTGGTTGCCCTGTTCGTCCACGGTGTTCGGGTCAAAACCGCGCTGCAGCAAGCGCGCCATGGTGGCGTCATCATCGCGCCGGGCGGCCACGAAGAAATCATCGAACGAACCCGCCAGCGCACACAGGGATGCGAAAAAAAACCCAGCAAAAACAAGGCGCTTGAATAGCATTTTGATGTTTCGCCTGAGGTTTTTGGCCAGCCGGTCAGGCGTCCAGCGCGGGCATGCGGTCAAAAAGCCGGGTGGTGTTGACCGACGTGGCGTGCGCTACGGCCTCCACCGGCAAGCCCTTGATATCCGCGATCTGTTGCGCGACGTAGGGAACGAACGAGGGGTTGTTCGTCTTGCCGCGGTGGGGCACCGGGGCCAGATAGGGGCTGTCGGTTTCAATCAGCATCCGGTCCAGCGGAACGAAACGGGCCACCTCGCGCAGGTCGGCGGCGTTGCGAAACGTCAGGATGCCGGAAAACGAGACGAGAAAGCCCAGGTCCAGCGCGGCCCGGGCAACGGCTGCGGTTTCGGTGAAACAGTGGAAAACGCCGCGGGCCACTGGCAGCCCGTCGCCGCCACCACTGCCCAGACCTCCGGCTTCGCGCAGGATGGCCAGGGTGTCATCAGAGGCGCTGCGGGTGTGGATGACCAGGGGCAGATCGGTCTGGCGACCGGCCTGGATGTGGGTGCGAAAACGCTCCCGCTGCCAGTGCATGTCGGCCACGCTGCGGCCATTGAGGCGGTAGTAGTCCAGCCCGGTTTCGCCGATGCCCACCACGCGCGGCAGCGCGGCGCGTTCAAGCAAGTCCGCCAGCGTGGGCTCCTGCACGTCGTCTTCGTCCGGGTGAACGCCCACGGTGGCCCAGATCTGCGCGTTCTCCAGCGCCAGGGCGTGCACGCCATCAAATGCCTCCAGCCGGGTGCCGATGCAGATGGCGCGGTCCACCTGCGCCTGCTGCATCGCGGCCAGTATGGCGGGCAACTGCTCGCGCAGTTCCGGAAAGTTCAGGTGGCAGTGGGAGTCGATGAACATGCGTCGAGGATAAGGGCAAGTGCGGTGAGGCTGGCTCAGCCGCGCACGGTGGCGGGACTCAACACCTGCTGCGCGCGAACAGCCCAGGCGTCGCGCAGCAAGCCGGCGCTGAAAGGGTGCTCGACGCTGCGGGCCGACTGCGCCAGCTCGCGTGACCAGCGGGCCAGCACACGCAGGGGCGGTGGTGGCGGCAGCGAATCGCCGGGAAAGTAGCGGGCCGGCGCGCCGCTGGCACGGGCCATCAGGTCGTGGCAAAGCTTTTGCAACACATCCAGCTGCTGCGCGGCTGGCCAGTCGGCCATGGCGCTCCAGTCGCCACGGGCGAGCGCCGCCGGCAGCGCGGCCCACGATGGCAGCGTCAGCCCGGTGCGCCCCCAGGCCAGTGCGTCGCTGGGGCGTCCGCCGGCAGCCTGCAGCCAGGCGCGGACCCGATCGGGTTCGGGTACCGCCAGGCCTGCGGCCACCGCCTGCGACTGCAACCAGGGCAGCGACTCGGCTTCGGACGGCCAGGCCATGACATGGCCCTGGCAACGGCTGCGCAGGGTGGGCAGCAGCTGGTGCGTGGCCTCGGTGGCCAGCACAAAACGCGTGTCGCCTGCCGGTTCTTCCAGCGTCTTGAGCAGCGCGTTGGCCGTCACGGCGTTCATGCGTTCGGCCGGATACACCAGCACCGCCAGCCCGCGCCCGCGGGCACTGGTGCGCTGGGCGAAGGCCACCACCTCGCGCATGGCGTCCACACGGATTTCCTTGCTGGGTTTGCGGCTCTTGTCGTCGATCTCCTTTTGGGCCTTCTCCGACAACGGCCAACCCCGCTCAAGCATGTCGGTCTCGGGCATGAGCACCGCCAGATCGGGGTGGGCGTGTGCACCCACCAGGTGGCAGCCCTCGCACAGACCGCAGGCGCCCTGCGGCGTGGAGCGCTCACACAGCCAGGCTTGCACGAGTGCCAACCCCAGCTCGTACTGACCCAGGCCGGACGGCCCCTGCAGCAGCCAGGCGTGCCCGTGCCGACCCAGCAGGCTGTGCAGCTGGCGTCCGATCCAGGGCGCCGCCGCTTGGACCGGTGCTGTCATGCCAGCCCCCCCTGGGCGGTGGCGGTCCGCGACAGCCAGCCGCGCTGGTGCATCACATCAACCACGCTGTGCCAGACCTGTTCGCGGTGGTGCCCGGCCTCGATGCGCGCGAAACGCCGGGGCTGGGCTGCGGCGCGTGCGGCATAGCCGGCGCTCACGCGCTCGAAGAAGGCCTGCGGCTGGGCCTCAAAACGGTCCGGTGCACGGGCATCGGCCAGGCGGGCCGCCGCAGTGGCGGCCGGCAAGTCAAACCAGAGCGTGAGGTCGGGCTGGCGCAACTGCCCCGGCGGCATGGCCGGGGTGCTTTGCACCCAGGTCTCGAGGGTGCCCAGCGTGGCCAGATCGAAGCCGCGGCCACCGCCCTGGTAGGCAAACGTCGCGTCAGTGAAACGGTCGCACAACACCACGTCGCCACGCGCCAGCGCCGGCTCGATCACCGCCATCAGGTGATCCCGCCGCGCGGCGAAGACCAGCAGCGACTCGGTCAGCGGGTCCATGGCGTCCCCGAGCACCAACGTCCGCAGCTTCTCGGCCAGGGGTGTTCCCCCCGGCTCCCGGGTCAGCGTGACCGTCCGGCCATCGGCTCGAAAGGCCTGGGCCAGTCCTTCGATATGGGTGGACTTGCCGGCACCGTCAATGCCCTCGAAGCTGATGAACAGACCGGCATGGGCCGGCGGGGACAGGGGGGTCGGATCGGTCATCGTTTGAGCTGGTACTGGCGCACCGCCGCGTTGTGTTCGTCCAGGGTGGCGCTGAAGTGGCTGCTGCCGTCGCCGCGGGCGACGAAGTACAGGGCTCGCGTATCGGCCGGCTGCACCGCTGCCCGCAGAGAGGCCCAGCCGGGCATGGCGATCGGGGTGGGGGGCAAACCCGCCCGCGTGTAGCTGTTGTACGGGGTGTCGGTGAGGAGATCGGCTTTGCGCAGGTTGCCATCGAAGCGTTCGCCCAGTCCGTAAATCACGGTCGGGTCGGTCTGCAGTCGCATGCCGATGCGAAGGCGGTTGCTGAACACCCCGGCCACCAGCGCACGGTCCCCGTCCACACCGGTTTCCTTCTCGACGATGCTGGCCAGGATCAGGGCCTCCTCGGGCGTCTTCACCGCCGCAGCGGGCGACCGCTGGGCCCAGGCCTGGGCCAGGCGTTGGTCCATGGCCTGCGCAGCCTGTTGCAACACGCTCGATGCAGGCGCGCCGCGCACCAGCCGATAGGTATCGGGGAAAAACCGCCCCTCGGGATGCACACCGGGGTAGCCCAGCCGGGCCATGACATCGGACGGCGCCAGGCCATCCAGGTCCTGCGTCAGGTCAGTCGACTGGCGCAAGGCCTGCAGCACCTCGCGAAAACCCCAGCCCTCTACCAGCGTCAGGCTGAACAGCGCCTGCTCGCCACGGACCAGTTTGTCCAGCAGTGTGCGTGGGGTCAGGCCCGGCTCGAGCGTGTAGTAACCGGCCTTGATGGCGGTGCCATGCCCGGACAGGCGAAACCACGCCAGCAGCAGCCAGGGCGGCGCCTGCACACCGGCGTCAGCCAAGGTTTGAGCCACGCGTCGCGCAGACGAGCCAGGCTCGATATGCACCAATGGCGCCGTGTCCTCGCCAGCGTGGGTGCGGGGCAGCTCCAGCGGCCGCTGCAACCACCAGGCGGCAGCGGCTGTGGCCAGCAGCATGGCGGCGATCAGGGCCAACAGGAGCGGACGAAGCAGGCGCATGAAGGTCGGTTTTGTAGGCCCGTACACCGGGCGGACACGGGCGGCAACAGGGGCAGAACGCGGCGGGAAAAGGGCCTGGCCAGCGCGCGGCCAAAGCGCCCCGGCATCGGTTGCCCGAGCCCTGGAGGATGATAATCGCCCGCTCCGTTAGCTGACCTCTGTTTGCCTGCCATGTCGATGACCGCGCCCGCCACGCTTTCCTCCGCCACGCCCTGGACCGCCATCACCGGTCCGTTGAACGGACTCGGCGTGATCCGTGCCCAGGGTGAAGAAGCGGCCAAGTTCTTGCACGGCCAGCTCACGCAGGACATGTCCCTGCTCGGCCTGTCAGAAGCCCGGCTGGCCGGTTACTGCTCACCCAAAGGGCGTCTGCTGGCCAGCTTCATCGCGTTCAAGCGCTCGCACGATGACGTTCTGCTGGTGTGCAGCCGCGACCTGCTGGCCCCCACGCTCAAGCGCCTGTCCATGTTTGTGTTGCGCGCCCGTGTGCAGCTGCAGGACGCAAGTGCCGCTTTTCAGGTGCGTGGCCTGGTCGGCACCGACCCGGCGCCCCCGGTCTCGCACAAGCTTGACGGGGCCGACGGCAGCCACACCGTGACCCTGTATCCCGCCGCCGGCCTGGGCCGCGCCCTGTGGATCGCGCCGTGTGACGTGGTCGCGCCAGCGCTGCCGGCGCTGGACGCGGCACGCTGGGACTGGCTGGAAGTGATGAGCGGCGTGACCCGTGTGACGCAGCCGGTGGTGGACGCGTTCGTGCCGCAGATGATCAATTTCGAATCGGTGGGCGGCGTCAACTTCAAAAAAGGCTGCTACCCGGGCCAGGAAGTGGTGGCCCGCAGCCAGTTCCGCGGCACGCTCAAGCGCCGGGCCTACCTGGTCAGGGCCGATGCGTCGCTGTCCGTCGGTCAGGACGTGTTCCACAGCGGTGATGATGGCCAGCCCTGTGGCACGGTTGCATTGGCTGCGGCGAACCCGGAGGGCGGCTGGAACGCGCTGGTGGCCATTCAGGTGGCGGCCGCTGGGCAAGGCCGGCTGCACGCCGGCACTCCCTCGGGCCCGCTGTTGGCGCTGCAACCCCTGCCCTACACCCTGCTTGACGATGTGTGAGCCACGCCGTCCCGGCCAGCACCCCTGAGCGGTCCCGACATGTGCCTGATCGCCTTCGCCCTCGGGGTCGACCCGGCGTTGCCCCTGCTGCTGGCGGGCAATCGCGACGAATGGTTTGACCGGCCGACCGACCCCCTGCACCCATGGCCGGACCTCCCCGGCATCTGGGCCGGACGCGACCGGCGCGATGGCGGCACCTGGCTGGGCATCGCGCACAACGGCCGGGTGGCCATGCTGACCAATGTGCGCAGCCCGAACGCCGGGTCTGGGGTGCGCAGCCGCGGCGAACTGGTCACCCGCTGGCTGCAGGGCACAGAAACCCTGGACAGTTTTGCAACGCAGCTGGCAGCGGGCGCGTATGGCGGGTTCAATCTGGTGATGGGCGACTGGCGCAGCCAGCAATGGACCTGGCTGAGCAACCGCGATCCGGCTGCACCCCACCGGGATGTGGCCAGCCCCTTGCACCGCCAGGCACTGGGGCCCGGCTTCTACGCGCTGTCCAACGCGGCCCTGGACACGCCTTGGCCCAAAGCCTTGCGCCTGAAAGCAGCGCTGCGCAAGGCCTGGCCCCTGGCGCAGCAGACCGACCACTGGATCGAACCGCTGCAAGCCGCCCTGGCCGATGAACAAACGGCACCGCCAGCCGATCTGCCGGCCACCGGTGTGCCGGCCGGCCTGGAGCGGGCGCTGTCCAGCCCCTTTGTGCGCCTGCCTGAACGCGGCTATGGCACCCGCAGCAGCCTCATCGTGCGTGTGCGGCAAGAAGGCGCCGACCACCACAGCGCCGACCTGCTGGAATGGACCCACGGCACCGACGGCTGGAGCCCGGCCGCCCCCCTGCGGCACCGGATCGAATGGCGCGGCAGCGGCCAGGCATGAACACCGCGCGCGGCCCGGCAGCGGCTGACCGGGCACCCCTGCAAGGCGTGTGTTTGTTCAGCAGACCAGGCACATGCCGACGTGCTCCACCCCGGCGGCTTCAAACGAAGGGCCGCTGACCTGCCAGCCCTGGCGCAGGTAAAAACCCACCGCGCTGCGCTGGGCGTGCAGCACCAGCTCGCGCTCGCCTCGGTCACGGGCGGCGCCGGTCAGTGCGGTCAGCAGTTGCCGCCCCACCCCGCTGCCGCGCAGCACCCGGTGCACCGCCAGCCGGCCCAGCTGGGCCACGCCGTCCTGCGCTGGCAACAGGCGCCCGGTGGCCACCGCCTGCCCCAGACGGTTGTACGCCACGGCATGCAGCGCCTGCTCGTCGTGCGCGTCGTACTCCAGTTCCGCGGGAAGGCCTTGCTCATGGACCAATACCGTCTGGCGCAAGGCTCGGGCGTCGGCGCCCAGTGTGTCCCAGCGCCCCAACCGGACATCCAGCACCGCCTGGCCCGCCTCGTAGCCCAGCACCGTCTCGCGCAGGGGCATGGGCACCGGTCGCGAGGACTGCGTGGCCGGATCAGCGAACACATACACCAGCTCGCCCGTGATGAGGTGCTCCGCGCCGCGGAAGATGGCGCCGGTAAAGCCCATGGACGAGGTGCCGATGCGGCTGCATTTCATGGCCACATCGATCTGGTCGTCCAGGCGCGCCGAGCGGTGGAACTCCACCGTGGCCTTGACCACGTAAAGGTCACCGTCCAGCCGGTGCATCGCCTCCTCGTAAGGCAGCGCCAGCGCGCGCCAGTAGTCGGCTATCGCGGTGTCGAAATACATCAGGTAATGCGCGTTGAAAACGATCTTTTGCATGTCCACTTCGGCCCAGCGCACGCGCAGGCGGTGAACAAAGCGAAAGTCGGCACGGTTCTGCGAGGTCATTCAGTGCACTCCAAAAGCCTGTCTGAGGGTGCGTGCGGCGTCCTGGTGGGCCGTGAGCGCTGACGGTACGGCCCGGCCGAACTGGATGAAGCCGTGCACCACGCCCGCGTACATCTCCAGCGCCACAGCCACCCCCGCCAGGCGCAAACGGTCGGCGTAGGCCAGGCCCTCGTCGGTCAGCGGGTCGCATTCGGCCAGACCGATCCAGGCCGGCGCGACGCCGTCGAGGTCGCGCACGTGGCCGGATGCGTCCACGCCGTCCAGGGGCGCAAAGCGCCAGTCGTTGCGGTCTTCCGGGCCACGCAGGTAGTGGTTGAAGAAGTAGCGGATGTGTGGTTCTTCCAGCAGGAAGCCTTGGGCAAAGGTTCTGTGGCTGGGCGTGTCCTGGTGGCCGGCGGTGCCGGGGTAGTACAGCAGTTGCAGCGCCAGCGGCCAGCCGGCATCACGGGCGCTGATGGCGGTGACCGCGGCCAGCGTACCCCCCGCGCTGTCACCACCGACGGCGATCTTCGAGCCGTCCAGCTTCAACGCCACGGCGTTCTCGCGCAGCCAGGCCAGGCTGTCCCAGGCGTCGTGCACGGCCGTGGGGAACTTCCATTCCGGTGCGAGCCGGTAGTCCACCGACACCACCGCGCAGTGCGCCAGGTGCGCCAGATGCCGGCACAGCGGTTCGTGGGTGGCGATGCTGCCCACCGTGAACCCGCCGCCGTGGAAGTACAGCAGCACCGGCAGCGGCTGGTCAGACGCCGGGGCGACCAGCCGGGCCTTGAGCGTGTGTCCGTCACGGGCGGTGATGACCAGGTCTTCGACGCGCGGCAGTTTGTGCGGCGGGATGTCCAGCACACCGGCCCCGACCTCGTAGGCCGCGCGGGCCTGCCCGGGCGCCAGCGCGTGCATGGGCACATGGCCGGCGCGTTCGATGCGGTCGAGCAGGCCACGCATGGCGGGGTTCAGCAGGGCTCTGGGGTTGGGGTGATGCGACGACATGGGCCGGCATTGTGGCTGTCTTTTGCGTGACCGCATGACGGGTTTGCGACCTTGGTGCCCACCGCATCGCCCCGTATATTGAGTTCAGTGTTGCGCTGGAAGAAACCCCGGCCCCCGTGAACCAGACGCCCTGCCAGCGCACACCGTGGAACCGGCTTTGCCGGGCCACAGGTGTGGTCCCCCCAGGGGGAAGACGCGAAGCGGCGCAGGGGGGCCTCGGAATCCTCATGGCGCAGATCCTGTACATCACCAACATCCTGATCGACTTCGGCGTGCTGGCCCAGTTGCCGGCCGAGTGCGAGCGTGCCGGCATCCGCCGCCCGCTGATCGTCACCGACGCCGGCGTCAAGGCTGCGGGTCTGCTCGACAAGACCCTGGCCGCCCTGCCCGGCTGGCAGCCGGCC
Organism: Hydrogenophaga sp.; assembly: GCA_046074205.1. Lineage (GTDB taxonomy): Bacteria > Pseudomonadota > Gammaproteobacteria > Burkholderiales > Burkholderiaceae_C > Hydrogenophaga. Next base: position 6,265 of record JBJTNV010000068.1, on the reverse strand, counting down.
GTGTTCGACCAGACGCCCAGCAACCCGACCGAAGCCGCCGTGCGCGCCGCCGTGGCCACGTACACAACCCAGGGTTGCGACGGCCTGATCGCGCTCGGCGGCGGCAGCGCCATCGACTGCGCCAAGGGCGTGGCGATTGCGTCCACGCACGAGGGCCCGCTCAAGACCTACGCCACCATCGAAGGCGGCTCACCCAAAATCACCGCCGCCGTGCCGCCGCTGATCGCCATCCCCACCACCGCCGGCACTGGCAGCGAGGTGGCGCGCGGCGCCATCGTCATCGTGGACGACGGGCGCAAGCTGGGCTTTCACAGCTGGCACCTGGTGCCCAAGACCGCCCTGCTCGACCCGGAACTCACGCTGGGCCTGCCGCCGCTGCTGACCGCCGCCACCGGCATGGACGCCATCGCGCACTGCATGGAAACCTTCATGGCAGCCCCCTTCAACCCGCCGGCCGACGGCATCGCGCTGGACGGGCTGCAGCGCGGCTGGGCCCACATCGAACGCGCCACCACCAACGGGCAGGACCGCGAGGCCCGCCTGAACATGATGAGCGCCAGCATGCAGGGCGCCATGGCCTTCCAGAAAGGCCTGGGCTGCGTGCACAGCCTCAGCCACAGCCTGGGCGGCGTCAACCCGCGCCTGCACCACGGCACGCTCAACGCCATGTTCCTGCCCGCCGTCATCGCCTTCAACGCCAGTGCCGAGAGCGTGCAGAAAGACCGGCGGCTGGAACGCATGGCCCAGGCCATGGGCCTGGGCAGCGCGGCCGACCTGGGCCCCGCCATCCGCGACATGAACGCCCGCCTGGGCCTGCCCACCGGCCTGGCCGCCATGGGCGTGACGCCGGATCTGTTCGACAAGGTCATTGAAGGGGCCTTGGCCGACCACTGCCACAAGACCAACCCGCGCATCGCCACGCCCGAGGAATACCGGCAGATGCTGGCGGACAGCCTGTGATCAGCGCGAACAGGCCCCCTGCAGGGTGAGCACCCGGTCCGAACGGTCCGGCTGCTCCACCCACTGCGCAAACTCATCGGCCAGCTGCCGCGCCGCGCTGGCGGCAGCGGTCCAGACCTTCACCCGCGCCTGCAGGTCCTGGCCGTAGGTCGTGAAATCGGTGCGGTCGGGTAGCTTGCCGTTGGGCAGCGTCTTGACCCAGTCGGGGTTGGGGGCCAGCACCACGGTGTGGTCCAGCGCCGGGCTGGGGCCGTGGCGCCACCTCAGGGACTTGTCGAGCCAGCCGGGCACCACCGCGCGCTGGAAGTGCGGGTACAGCACGATGCGCCCCTCGGGCTGGTCGGCGGGGGTGTGCCAGTTCAGGTGCAGGTGGTAGTCGGTGATGCCGCCATCCCAATAGGCGCCGGGTTCGGCGCCCGGAATGTCGTGCACCGCCTGCAGGGCAAAGGGGATCGAGCAGCTGGCCTGCACGGCAGCCATGAAGTTGGCTTCGGTCAGGGGGTGCTGGCGGGTGCGAAAGTCGCTGGCATCAAAGGGCAGGCCCTCCTGGCTGGAGAACACCACCCGCTCCAGCCAGGCCCCCAGGGCGGGGCGGGCCACGGCATTGCTGAGGAAGGCGCCCAGGTAGCCCAGCGGTGTGAGCAGCGGGTGCTCGCGGGCCAGCACATGGCGGCCATGCGAGGTGATCACGTGCAGACGGTATCGCGGGTGCTGCAGCACCTGCGCTATGCGCCCGCCATAAAACTGCTGCAGGCTGCGGCCAAATTCGCGGCTGACCTGTTCGGCCGACACGCGCTTTTGACCGGGGGGCAATGCGTAGTGCTGGTGGATGTAGTCGCGCTCCAGCCGCTCGAAGGCGGCCTGTGGGTCGTTGAGGCAGGCCGTCGCCATGCGCCAGGCCCCGATGGATGCGCCCACCAGATGCACCGGCTGGCGGGACTGCGGCAGCCAGTGGCCAAAGATGAATCGGTCCAGCGGCCCCAGGATCAGGCCCTTGGGGCCACCCGCAGCGGCCGGGATGACGCCAACATGGGCTGGCGCCAGCCCGTGTTCACGGATGTGCGCCAGCGCCCTGGGGCCAGCGTGGATGTGCAGCGCCCGCATGGTGTGGGTCAGCGCTTGAGCCCCTGCAGCCTGGCAAAGGCCGAGGCCATGGCGCCGCCGGCTTCGGGCTGGCGGTTACCGCCGCCCTGCCCGCCCGCATAACCCCCACGCCCGTGGCCGCCCCGCGAGGGCTCGAACCGGTTATCCCGCGGTCCGTCCCGGCGGGCCGGCGCGGCGTCCAGCTTCATGGTCAGGCTGATGCGCTTGCGCACCGCGTCCACTTCCAGCACCTTCACCTTGACGATGTCGCCGGTCTTGACCACCTCGCGCGCGTCGTTGACGAACTTGTGGCTCAGCTGGCTGACGTGGATCAGGCCGTCCTGGTGCACGCCCAGGTCCAAAAAGGCGCCGAACTGGGCCACGTTGCTCACCGTGCCCTCCAGCACCATGCCTTCGCGCAGGTCGGCGATGTCGTCCACGCCCTCGTTGAAGCGCGCCACCGCAAAGTCCGGGCGCGGGTCGCGGCCCGGCTTTTCCAGCTCGCCCAGAATGTCCTTGACCGTGATCACGCCGAACTTCTCGTTGGCGAACAGCTCGGGCTTGAGCGTGCGCAGCACGTCGGCTTTGCCCAGCACCTCGGCGACCGGGCGGCCCACCTTGGCGAGGATGCGCTCGACCACCGGGTAGGTCTCGGGGTGCACGCCTGACAGGTCCAGCGGGTTGGCACCGCCACGGATGCGCAGGAAGCCAGCCGCCTGCTCAAACGTCTTGGCACCCAGGCCCGTCACCTTCAGCAGGTCTTGTCGGCTGGCAAAGGCACCGTTGGACTCGCGCCAGCGCACCACCGATTTGGCCACCGTGCCCGACAGCCCCGACACGCGGCTGAGCAGCGGCACGCTGGCGGTGTTCAGGTCCACGCCCACCGAGTTCACGCAGTCCTCGACCACGGCATCGAGCTGGCGGGCCAGCTCGCTCTGGTTCACATCGTGCTGGTACTGCCCCACGCCAATGCTCTTGGGATCGATCTTGACCAGCTCGGCCAGCGGGTCTTGCAGGCGGCGGGCAATGCTGGCCGCGCCGCGCAGGCTGACGTCCACATCGGGCATTTCCTGGCTGGCGAATTCGCTGGCGGAATAGACCGAAGCGCCCGCCTCGCTCACCACCACCTTGGTGATGGTGTGCTCGGGGTGCAGCTTGGCCAGCTGCTTGATCAGGTCGGCGGCCAGTTTGTCGGTCTCGCGGCTGGCGGTGCCGTTGCCAATGGCGATCAAGTCCACACCATGTTTTTCGCAGAGCTTGGCCAGGGTGAACAGCGAGCCGTCCCAGTCGCGGCGCGGTTCGTGGGGGAACACGGTGGCGGTGTCCACCAGTTTGCCGGTCTTGTCCACCACGGCGACTTTCACGCCGGTGCGGATGCCGGGGTCCAGGCCCATCACGGCCTTGGGGCCGGCGGGTGCGGCCAGCAGCAGGTCGCGCAGGTTGTCGCCAAACACCTTGATGGCCACTTTTTCGGCCTCTTCGCGCAGACGGGCGAACAGGTCGCGCTCGGTGGACAGACTGAGCTTGACGCGCCAGGTCCAAGCCACGCATTTGCGGATCAGGTCGTCGGCCGCTCTAGTGCTGTGACTCCAGCCCAGGTGCAAGGCAATGCGGCCTTCGGCCACGCTGGGTTTGCCGGGTTCGGGCTCGACCGGTAACACCAGCTTGGCGTCCAGAATTTCGAGCGCCCGGCCCCGGAACACGGCCAGCGCCCGGTAGCTGGGCACGCGGCCAATCGGCTCGTCGTAATCAAAGTAATCGCGGAACTTGGCGACGTCAGGGTGGTTCTCGTCCTTGCCGTCGGCCAGTTTTGAACGCAGCAGCCCTTCATTCCAGAGCCATTCGCGCAGGGACTGCACCAGGCTGGCGTCTTCGGCCCAGCGCTCACTGAGCAGGTCGCGCACGCCGTCGAGCACGGCGGACACGGTCGAGAAGTCGGCGCCTTCGATCTTGCCTGCGGGCAGCAAGTACGCCTCAGCTTCGACTGCTGGGTTAAGCGTCGGGTCGGCAAACAGTTTGTCGGCCAAGGGTTCGAGCCCAGCCTCGCGGGCGATCATGCCCTTGGTGCGGCGCTTGGGCTTGTACGGCAAATAAATGTCTTCCAGCTCCTGCTTGGTGGGCGCAGCAGCAATGGCGGCCAGCAGCTCGGGCGTCATCTTGCCCTGTTCGGTGATGCTTTTGATCACCGCGTCGCGACGGTCTTCCAGCTCGCGCAAGTAGCCCAGGCGGTATTCCAGTTCGCGCAGCTGGATGTCGTCCAGGCCGCCAGTCACCTCCTTGCGGTAACGGGCAATAAAGGGAACCGTGGCACCCCCATCCAGTAACTCAACAGCGGCTTTGACCTGGTCGGGACGGATCTGAATTTCGGTGGCCAGCTGGGCCAGGATTTTCTGCATTTTTGTGGAACTTCTCTCTGACAAACGCCAGAGTTTGCCACATCATCAGACCTCAAAATCCATGCATTGGCGTTGACGCACCACCGCCTTCATGAAGGGCTTGATGGTGGCATGTTCAGGGTGCTGCTGGTAGGCGCTCAGGGTCTGGGCATCGTCGAGCAACATGTTCAAAACCAGGTCCGCGGTGCAGTCCAGGCCAGGCTGGGCGGTGCCCACCTCAAAACCGCGGATGCCAGGCACCAACGCTTTGAACCCCCAAAGGGCCTGGCGGGCTTTTTCGACGTTGGCGGCTTTGTCTGCACCTTCGGCCTGGTCATGAAATGACCACATCACAATGTGTCTGAGCACGCGCACTCTCCTGCTTACAAAACCTCGAAGATACCGCAGGCACCCATGCCGCCGCCAATACACATGGTCACCGCCACGCGTTTGGCACCACGGCGCTTGCCTTCGATCAGGGCGTGTCCGGTCAAGCGCTGGCCGCTGACGCCGTAGGGGTGGCCGACCGCAATCGCGCCGCCGTTGACGTTGAGGCGCTCGGCTGGAATGCCCAGCTTGTCGCGGCAGTAAATGACCTGCACGGCAAAGGCTTCGTTGAGCTCCCACAGGTCAATGTCGCTGACTTTCAGGCCGAGTCGCGCCAAAGCTTTGGGCACGGCGTAAACGGGGCCAATGCCCATTTCGTCGGGCTCACAACCGGCCACCGCAAAGCCCAGAAAACGTCCCAGCGGCTGCAGACCCCGTTTTTCGGCCAGGGCTTCGTCCATGACCACGCAAGCACCCGCGCCATCAGAAAACTGGCTGGCGTTACCCGCCGACACCAAGCCACCGGGCATGGCCGAGCGCAAGCCGCTGATGGCCTCAAGCGTGGTGCCTTCGCGCAGCCCCTCATCGCGGCTGACGGTCACCTGCTTGGTGATCAGGCCTTGCACTTTGTCGTATACACCCGAGACCACGGTGATGGGCGCGATTTCGGCATCAAACAAACCGGCCGCCGCTGCAGCGCAGGCTTTTTGCTGGCTGGCCGCGCCGTATTCGTCCATGGCTTCGCGGCCAATGCCATAGCGCTTGGCCACTTGTTCTGCGGTTTGCAGCATGTTCCAGTAGATCTCGGGCTTTTGCTTTTGCAGCGCGGGGTCCATCAGCATGTGCTGGTTCATTTCCTGCTGCACGCAAGAGATGCTTTCGACGCCACCGGCCACGTAGACCTGGCCCTCGCCCGAGATGATGCGTTGTGCCGCCAAGGCAATGGTTTGCAGGCCAGAGGAGCAAAAGCGGTTGACTGTCAAACCAGACACCGAAATCGGCAAGCCTGCCTTGAGCGCGATCTGGCGGGCAATATTCAGGCCTGTAGCCCCCTCGGGGTTGGCGCAGCCCATGATGACGTCTTCAACCTCTGCGGCGTCAATGCCGGCACGGGCCACAGCGTGTTGCACCGCATGGCCGCCCAGGGTCGCGCCATGGGTCATGTTGAAGGAACCCTTCCAGCTTTTGGCCAGCGGGGTGCGTGCGGTAGAAACAATGACAGCGTTCGTCATGATCAGAAACCTTTATTGGAATGTTTTGCCATCGGCCACCAGGCGCTGCAGCAGCGGCGCGGGTTGCCAGAACGCCGCATCGTCGTGCGGGTTGAGCGCAAAGCGTTTCATGGCCTCGGCCACATTGAACAAGCCCAGCTCGTTGGCGTAGTTCATGGGGCCACCGCGCCAGTACGGGAAGCCGTAGCCCATGATGTAGACCATGTCGATGTCGCTGGGCTTGTTGGCAATGCCTTCTTCCAGAATGTGGCAAGCCTCGTTGATGAGCGAGAACACCAGGCGCTGCAC
>JBJTNV010000067.1:0-10052 GCA_046074205.1 Hydrogenophaga sp. | reverse complement strand
CCGGCCGAGGCCTGCAGGATGACCGGTGCGCCGACTTCGTCAGCCGCGGCCATCACGGCCTGCACCTGCTCCAGGTTGTTGACGTTGAACGCCGGAATGCCGTAGCCGTTGGCAGCGGCATGGTCGAGCAGTTCGCGCATGGAAACGAGCGCCATGAATTTCCCCTAGTCAGAGTTGGTAACCGGTCTGTAACTCGGGGAATTTTACGGCGCCCCGCCTTGCGCGCCGATGACAGACCGTTCAGGCAGCGCGGCAGATTTTCAGCGTGTTGGTACCGCCGGGCGTGCCCATGGGCTCGCCCACGGTGATGGCGTAGACGTCACCGCTTTTCATCACGCCACGCGCCTTCAGATCGGCTTCTGCCTCGGCCAGTGCGGTGTCGCGGTCGGCGCTGGTGTCCACCAGCAGCGGGCGCACGTTGCGGTAGAGCGTCATCTTGCGCTGCGAGGACAGCTTGGACGTGACGGCAAAGATGGGCATGCGCACGCTGTGCCGGCTCATCCACAGCGCAGTCGAGCCCGATTCGGTCAGTGCCACGATGGCCTTGGCCTTGAGGTGGTGGGCCGTGAAAAGCGCGCCCATGGCGATGGCCTGGTCGATGCGGGTGAAGTGGGCACCGACAAAGTCGTCTTCCAGCGGGTCATGGTCGGTCTTTTCGGCTTCCTGGCAGATGGCGGCCATCTGCTGCACCGTCTCCAGCGGGAACTTGCCAGCGGCGGTCTCGGCGCTGAGCATCACCGCATCGGTGCCGTCGAGCACGGCGTTGGCCACGTCGGACACTTCGGCACGCGTGGGCACCGGATGGACGATCATGCTCTCCATCATCTGCGTGGCGGTGATGACCACCTTGTCCATCTCGCGGGCGCGCTTGATCATGTGCTTCTGCAGGCCGGGCACCGCCGCGTTGCCCACCTCCACCGCGAGGTCACCGCGAGCGACCATGATGCCGTCGGACACCTTGAGGATGTTGTCCAGCTCGGGGATGGCTTCGGCCCGCTCGATCTTGGCAATCAGGCCGGGCTTGTGGTTGAAGGGCGCCGCCGCCATGTTGCACAGCTGGCGCGCCAGCTCCATGTCGGTCGCATTCTTGGGGAAGCTCACCGCCACGTAATCGGCCCTGAGTGACATCGCGGTCTTGATGTCCTCCATGTCCTTGGCCGTCAGTGCGGGGGCGGTCAGGCCGCCACCCTGCTTGTTGATGCCCTTGTTGTTGGACAGCTCGCCGCCGAGCTTGACCGTGGTGTGCACCGCCTCGCCGGCCACCTTGTCCACGGTCATGACGATCAGGCCGTCGTTGAGCAGCAGCACATCGCCGGCCTTCACGTCGCGCGGCAGCTCCTTGTAGTCCAGGCCTACGCCGTGGATGTCGCCCGGCTCGGTGCGCGAGGCGTCCAGCACGAAAGGCTGGCCCGGTTCGAGCATGACCTTGCCCTCGGCGAACTTGCCGACGCGGATCTTGGGACCCTGCAGGTCGGCCATGATGCCCACCTCGCGCCCCGCGCGTCGCGCCGCTTCGCGGACCAGGGTGGCCCGGTCGATGTGGTCTTGCGCCTTGCCATGTGAGAAGTTCAGGCGCACGACGTTGACGCCCGAACGGATCATGGCCTCGAGCAGGGCGGGGTCGCTGGATGCAGGGCCGAGGGTGGCAACAATCTTGGTGGCGCGCTGGGGCATGGGGTCTCCGTCAGGGGTGGATGGGCTGGCTTGTAATTTGGTTTCTTATTATCTTGGAAACCTGTTACCACCGGGTTACAGGTCAACAACCCCCGTGCCCACAGGCTTTGGCCGCCATGACACCATGGGCGCCTGCTCCACCGCCCTCCACGCCATGCCACGCCTCAACGTCCTCGGCACCGAACTGCAGGCCTGTTCTTTTGATCCGCTCACCGGCTTCTTTCGCGACGGTTGCTGCAAGACCGATGCCCACGACCTCGGCCGCCACGTGGTGTGCGCCCGGGTCACCGACGCGTTCCTGCGCTTTTCGCTGGCACGCGGCAACGACCTGGTCACGCCCCGGCCCGAGCACCGCTTCGCCGGACTGAAACCTGGCGACCGCTGGTGCCTGTGCGCGCTGCGCTGGAAGGAGGCGCTCGACGCCGGTGTGGCGCCGCCGGTGCATCTGGAAGCGACCCACGCCCGCGCGCTGGACTTCGTGACGCTCGAGCAGCTGCAGGCGCACGCCCTGCCGGCCACGCGCAGCGCCTGAGCGGTTCACCAGGGAATGGCCTGACCCTGGTGGTCCACGAAATGCGCGCGCCCGGTGGCGGGCAGGCTGTCGAGCACGGCCAGCAGGCGCTGCGCCGACTCGGCCGGCTCCAGGGCGGCATCGCCCACAAACGGCCGGCTCAGCGCCGAACGCACCGTGCCCGGCTGCAGCGCCGCCACCACCAGATCGGGCCGGCGGCGCGACAACTCGATGGCACCGGTCTGCAGCAACTGGTTGAGCGCCGCCTTGGCCGCGCGGTAGCCATACCAGCCGCCCTTGCGGTTGTCCTCGATGCTGCCCACCCGCGCCGAGAGCTTGGCCCACACCACGCGCTCGCCGCTGGCCAGCAAGGGCGCAAAGTGCTTGAGCAGCAGGGCCGGCCCCACCGCATTGACGTGCAGGGCGCACAGCAGGGCGTCCGCATTGAGCTCGTCCAGGCGTTTTTCAGGGCCTCGGCCGTCGATGGTGAGCGCGCCGGTGGCGTCCACCACCAGGTGGAACGGCCCCTGCGGCATCAACCGGCCCGCCGCGTGGGCGATGCTGGCTTCGCTGCCCAGCTCCAGCGCCGGGTCACCCTGGCGCGAGAGGCCGATCACGCGGGCGCAGCGGGGATCGCGCTGCAGCGCGTCCACAAAGGCTGCCCCCAGCGCGCCGCTGGCGCCCAGCACCAGGGCGGCATAAGCATCACGCAACGGGTGCTTGGCCACGTTCAGCGCGCCGACTCGCTGGACGCGCGGCTGAGGCCGTGGTGCGGCGACACCGGCACCGGCAGGGCCGCGTACTGCACCGGCGGCACGCCCGATGTTCCGGTCTCCGGCACAAAGATGCCGACCGATATCGGGTGCGGATGACGGATCACATGATGGGCGTCTATGCGGCGGGGGGCGTGGGCATCCATGGCGAGGGGAAACACGGTGGCGGCGTCGTTGACCCATGTTAACTGCACACCTACGATGAGCAGGCTCGGCATATGCGGGCATGCACTGGAGACAAGCCCATGAGCCAAGCCCTCGGCCGCCTGGAAGACCTGCCACAAACCTACCGCGATGACCTGAACGCGCTGAACCTGGTGCCGCTGTGGCCCAGCCTGCGCGCGGTGCTGCCCCCGGGTGTGCCCACGCGCGCCACGCAGGCCATCCACTGGCCTTACGCCACGCTGCGGCCGCTGCTGCTGCGGGCCGGCGAACTCACCCCGATCGAGAAGGCCGAACGCCGCGTGCTGGTGCTGGCCAACCCCGGCCACGGGCTGGAGAACATGAAGGCCAGCCCCGCCATCTACCTGGGGCTGCAGCTGCTGCTGCCGGGCGAATGGGCGCCCAGCCACCGCCACACGCCCAACGCGGTGCGCATGGTGGTCGAAGGCGAGGGCGCCTGGACCACGGTCGAGGGCGAGCGGTGCCCGATGCACCGTGGCGACCTGATCCTCACCCCCACCGGCCTGTGGCACGAGCACGGCCACGACGGGACCGAGCCTGTGGTGTGGCTGGACGTGCTGGACCTGCCCCTGGTGCACTACCTGGAGACCAGCTACCACGTCAACGGCGCGCGCCAGACCGTGAAACCCGGCAGCGGTGACCGCGCCTGGACCCGCGCCGGCGTGGCACCCACACCGGTGTTTGCCCGCAGCGACCAGCGCTACCCGATGCTGCGTTACCCCTGGGTGGAGACGCGCGCCGCGCTGCTGGCGATGGCCGAGAACCAGCCCGATCTGGACTGCTTGCAGGTCACCTACGTGAACCCGGAAACCGGCGACGACGCGCAAAACATCCTCGGCTTCTACGCGCTGATGCTCCGGCCGGGCCAGGCGCTGGCGCTGCCCGCGCGTTCACCAGCGCAGGTGTTCCACCTGATCGAAGGTGGCGTTCAGCTCTCCACCGGCGGCAAGACCTTCGGCCTGGTCGAGGCCGACACCTGCTGTGCGCCAGGCTACGAAGCCGTCACGCTGCAGAACCGCTCGGCCGACCGGCCAGCCTTCGTCTTCATCGCCGACGAATCGCCGCTGCACCGCAAGCTGGGCGTCTACGAAACCCGGTGACGCGCCCAAGACGCCAGCGCGCGAGCGGGGATTACCCGCGCGTGCGCCGTTGCTGCATATCTGCGCTCATGGCCTGCAGTGAGGCGTCTTCCAGCACGCACTGGGCGGCTGGATAGACCAGTTCCTCCTCCAGCCGGATGTGCTCACCGTAGCGAGCCTGGAAGTCGGCCAAGGTCTGCAACGCCGCGGCGTCCCACCCGGTCCAGGCCTCACGTGACCCGGCCATGGCCACCCCCTGCAGCAGCGCGCGCGCCGGTGGCCAGGCGCGTTCCATGGCCTGGTGGTCGGCCTGCAGACGGCGCACCACCGCACACACCGCTTCTGCACCCTGCGCGAGCAGGGGCGGGAACACGTGCAGCTCCTCGTCTTCGTGGTGCAGCGGCGCGGCCAGGTCGAAGTAACGCATCACGTCGCGCGCGGCGTCGGCGGCCTGCGCATCCCAGCCCTGGTCGGCCAGGTGCTGCTGCAGCCGGCCCAGCAGGCGCAGCATGCGGTGTACCCGTTCGTGGCAGGCGGTGAGCAGCTCGAACGGTGCCTCAAAACCCGCATCGGGCGAGGCATGGCCTGGCCATGCCGAGCCGATGGCGGACAGTGGAACGTTCACGGGGTGACCCTGTGTGGCACGCGGCAGACAGCGGTCAGCGGACCGGCATCACCCGCAGCTGCCGAGGTGGCCGCAGGAGGTGCAGTAGTCGCAGCCGTCCTTTCGGATCATGGCGTGCGCTCCGCATTCCGGACACTTCTTGCCAGCCATGACGCCCGAGGGGGCGGCCATGCCGGGCAGCTCGGGCGCGGCAGGGGCCTGCGGCAAGCTCGGCGCGGCCGAACCGCCAGACTGCTGACGCCGCGCAATGATGTTTTGCAGCGCAAAGGCAATGGCGGCAACCTCCGAGTCGTGCCACATGGGCACATGGGTACCGTCGGCCTTCTGGTAGGTGCCCAGGCGCACCGGGCCGCGGTCCCAGGCCACCTTGCGCATGTCGCGCAGCGCACGCTCCAGGAAGCCGCCGCGCGCGGCCAGCGAGAGCATGCGCATGGTCGAGGTGATCCACTGCTGCGACTCGCCACTCTGGCCCACGGGCATGAAGAATTCGATGGCGCGCTCGACCGAGCCGATACCGTCGGCCGCCGGGACCGGCAGGAACGAGACGACGATGTACAGCGTCTTGTGGCCTTCCTGCGTCCAGTATTCGATCTTGTCGGCCACGGCCGAGAGGGCGCCCTGCGGACGGCTTTCGATCACGGTGCGCATGGGGTCCGCCGGTGCGGCCACCACCGGTGCGGACACCGCATCGGCCTTGGGTGCCGGCGTACCGGTATCGAGCACCGAGCCCAGGATGTTGTTGGGCCGGTAGGTGGCCATGCCCTTGAGGCTGGCGCGCCAGGCCTGCAGGTACAGGTTCTTGAAGTCGTCGAACGGGTAGTCGGCCGCCACGTTGACCGTCTTGGAAATGGCGGTGTCGACGAAGGGCTGCACCGCTTCCATCATGGCAATGTGCTCGCCCGCGCTCATGGCCAGCGCGTTGACAAAGTACTCGGGCAGTTCGTCCACATTGCCGCCGAGCTCGCGGTACAGACGCCAGGCGTGGTCTTCCACGGCGTATTCGCTGGTGGAGCCGTCGGCTTCACGTTTCTTGCGGCGGTAGGTCCAGGAGAACGGCGGCTCGATGCCGTTGGAGGCGTTGTCGGCAAACGCCAGGCTCACCGTGCCGGTGGGCGCGATGGACAGGAGGTGGCTATTGCGGATGCCGTGCTTGCGGATGGCCTTCTGGATGTCGGCCGGCAGGCGGCTGGCGAACGTGCCGCGGGCCAGGAAGCCGTCGGCGTCGAACTTGGGGAAGCGGCCCTTTTCCTTGGCCAGTTCAATGGAGGCCAGGTAGGCCGCATTGCGCATGCGCTCTGCGATCCTGGCCGCCACCACGCGGCCTTCGTCCCGGTCGTAGCGCACGCACAGCATGGCCAGGGTGTTGCCCATGCCGGTGAAGCCCACGCCGATGCGGCGCTTGGCAGCGGATTCGGCGCGCTGCTGTTCCAGCGGCCAGAAGGTCACGTCCAGCACGTTGTCCAGCGCCCGCACCTGGGTGGCCACCGCCGCTTCAAAGGCGTCAAAGTCAAAGCTGGGGGTTCCTCCGAAACCAAACGGATTGCGCACGAAACGCGTGAGGATGATGGGACCGAGATCGCAGCAGCCATATGGCGGCAGCGGCTGTTCGCCACAGGGATTGGTGGCGGAGATGGTCTCGCAGTAGTGCAGGTTGTTGTCTGTACCGATCTTGTCAAGGAACAGGATGCCGGGTTCGGCGAAGTCGTAGGCCGACTTCATGATGGTGTCCCACAGTTCGCTCGCGGCCACGGTCTGGTAGACCCACTGGCCGTCGCTGCGCTGGTAGGCGCCCTTGTCGATGAGCTTGCGGCCCGGGCGGGCGCGGTGCACCAGCTCCCAGGGCTGGTCGTTGCTGACCGCTTCCATGAAGGCATCGCTCACGCCCACCGACACGTTGAAGTTGTTCCAGCGCCCGGGTGTGCGCTTGGCGGTGATGAACTCCAGCACATCCGGGTGGTCGATGCGCAGCACGCCCATCTGGGCCCCGCGACGGGCGCCAGCGCTCTCCACGGTGGAGCAGCTCTGGTCAAACACGTTGATGTAACTGCACGGGCCCGAGGCCATGGAGTGTGTGCCCTTGACCTCGGCACCCTTGGGGCGGATGCGCGAGAAGTCGTAGCCCACACCACCGCCCCGGCGCATGGTTTCGGCCGCTTCCCGCAAGGCTTCGTAAATCCCGGGATAGCCGTCATCGTCCATGCCCTGGATGCAGTCACCCACCGGCTGCACGAAGCAGTTGATCAGCGTGGCCTGGATATCGGTACCGGCCGCGCTCATGATGCGGCCCGCGCCAATGGCGCCCTGGTGCAGGTTGTCCAGAAACTTCTGCTCCCAATCGGCGCGTGTTTCGGGCTTTTCCACTGACGCCAGGGCACGGGCCACGCGGCGGTACAGGTCTTCCAGGCCGTCTTCGCCGGGCTTGAGGTATTTCTCGGCCAGCACGTCCTGGCTGATGGGTTGGGTAGCGGTCAGGTCCTGGGGACGCATGGCGTTGTCTCGTTTCATGGGCAATGGGATGCGGATGGCGTTGAACAGCGGGGAAAGATCACCCCGGACACGGCAAAAGCCCCGGGGAGGGGCGTCACTGAAAAGAGGTGCCGGGGGGGAGGAATGCGGAGTCGGAAGAGGCCCCCATTTTGCGTCAAAGTGATCCCCGCCCGCGCCGGCAAAACATTTTTTCCGGGCCCTGTCCGCACCCGAAACAGATACCAAAGACCTCGGAATGACCGCTGCAGCCCGGTCAGGGCCCCGGCTCAGGCCGGCACCGTCTCGCGCATGGCCGCGGCGGCGATGTCCAGTGAGCGCAGGCGCAGCGCCGGGTCGAACACGTCGCTGACCAGCATGAACTCGTCGGCGTGGGTCAGGTCGGCGAGCTGTTGCAGGCCCGCGCGCACCGTCTGCGGGTCGCCGATGACGGCACAGGCCAGAAAGTCGGCGATGGCCGCGCGGGCCTGGCCGTCGATCCGGTCCAGAAAGCCGGCGACCGGCGGTGGCAGCTGTCCGCGCCGCCCGGTGAGGATGCCCAGCACGCGCTGGTAGGTGCTGCTGGCCAGGTACTCGGCCTCCTCGTCGGTGGGGGCTGCGATCAGCGGCACACCGACGACGGCGTAGGGCTTGTCCAACACCTTCGACGGCTTGAAATTCTGCCGGTACAGCTGCAGCGCCTGCAGCAGGTAGCGCGGTGCAAAGTGCGAGGCGAAGGCGTAGGGCAGGCCTCGCTCGGCCGCCAGCTGGGCCGAAAACAGACTGGAACCGAGCAGCCAGATGGGCACCTTCGTGCCCGCACCCGGCATGGCGATCAGGCGCTGTCCGGGCTGCGGGTCATCCAGCAGGCGCTGCAGTTCGGCCACGTCGCGCGGGAAATCTTCCTCGGTCTCGGGCCGGTCGCGGCGCAGGGCGCGCATGGTCAGCGGGTCGGTGCCAGGCGCGCGGCCCAGGCCCAGGTCGATGCGGCCCGGGTAGAGCTCGGCCAGGGTGCCAAAGGCTTCGGCCACCACCAGTGGCGCATGGTTGGGCAGCATCACACCACCGGAGCCGACGCGAATGCGCTGCGTGCCACCCGCGAGGTGACCCACCAGCACGGCCGTGGCCGAACTGGCGATGCCGCTCATGTTGTGATGCTCGGCCAGCCAGTAGCGGGTGAAGCCCAGCGCCTCGGCATGGCGCGCCGTGCGCAGCGCGATGGCCAGCGCATGGGCGACCGTGCCGCCTTCGCGAACAGCCACCAGGTCGAGCATGGACAGACGGATGGAGGACAGGGGTTGGCTCAGCGTCATGCCGGTGATTGTCGGCCGCGCGCGGGCGGGGTAGTCTTGCCGCATCGATTAACCCCAAGGCGGACGCCCCATGACTACCCTGTTCGACCCCGTCACCGCCGGTGACCTGCAGCTGGCCAACCGCATCGTCATGGCGCCCCTGACGCGCAACCGCGCGCCCGACGCCATCCCCACGCCGCTGATGGCCCAGTACTACGCCCAGCGCGCCAGCGCCGGCCTGCTGATCACCGAAGCCACCGCGATCTGCCCCGAAGGGCAGGGCTATGCCGATGTGCCCGGCCTGTACGGCACCGAGCAGCTGGACGGCTGGAAACGCGTGACCCAGGCCGTGCACGACGCGGGCGGCCGGATCGTCACCCAGCTCTGGCACGTGGGCCGCGTCTCGCACGTCGAACTGCAACCGCACTACCAGAAGCCGGTCGCGCCCTCGGCCATCCGCGCCCACACCAAAACGGTGTTGATCCGGGACGGTGTGCCCACCTTTGTCGACACCTCCGAGCCGCGCGCGCTGGACGCCGGGGAAATCCCCGGCATCGTGCAGGCCTACCGCCACGCGGCCATGAACGCCATCAGCGCCGGCTTCGACGGCGTGGAAATCCACGCCGCCAATGGCTACCTGATCGACCAGTTCCTCAAGACCGGCGCCAACCTCCGCACCGATGACTATGGCGGCCCCATCCCCCACCGCGCACGCCTGTTGCTGGAAGTGGTGGCTGCGGTGAGCGAGGCCATCGGCGGTGGCCGAACCGGCATCCGCCTCTCGCCCGTGACCCCGGCCAACGACGTGGTGGACGCGCACCCGCAACCCCTGTTCGAGTACGTGGCACGCCACATCGCGCCACACGGCCTGGCCTATGTGCACGTGATCGAAGGCGCCACTGGCGGCCCGCGAGAACTGCCCGAGCGGCCGTTCGACTACGCGGCGTTCAAGGCCGCCTACCGCCACGCGGGCGGCACCGGCGCCTGGATGGTCAACAACGGCTACGACCTGCCGCTGGCCCAGCAGGCGCTGGCCGACGGCGCCGACCTGGTGGCCTTCGGCAAGGCCTACATCGCCAACCCCGACCTGGTGGCCCGCCTGAAGGCCGGCGGTCCCTTCAACACGCCGGACAAAACCACGTTCTACGGTGGCGGCGCCAAGGGCTACACCGACTACCCGACGCTGGCCTGAACCCCCGCGAGACTGGCCGGAGCGCGTGCCCGATCGGGCATGCGCTCCGGCCTTACCGGGCCACTCGCATCGCTCCCCTGGGGGGTGACGCCGCAGGCGACACGCGGGGGACTTACCCTGCCCTGCGCGCCAGCACCTCAAACGCCGGCAGCGTCTTGCCTTCCAGCACTTCCAGGAAGGCGCCGCCGCCAGTGGAGATGTAGCCCACGTCCTGCTCGATGCCGTACTTGGCAATCGCGGCCAGCGTGTCGCCACCGCCG